>MAXM01000181.1 GCA_001751015.1 Desulfobacterales bacterium C00003106 | reverse complement strand
CCTGAACATCGATCAGCATTATCTCTTTTCCCCCAAGACGGTGGGCCTCTGTGGCTACGTCACAGCCCACATTGCCTGCTCCGATAATCACGACACGCCTCCCGACTATGGCTGCGTCTGTTGCGCTCCGGCGCAGGAAGTCAATGGCCGGTATCATGTGTTCCTTTCCGGGAACCGGGAGAAACCTGGGCCTCCGCGCTCCAACCGCAATGACAACAAAATCGTAGTCTGATTTCAATCGATCAAAGCCTTCTCCTGTAAGGCGGTGTTGGAGCCTGGTGTGCGGGATGACCTTGGCAACCCGCGAAAGTTCCGTGGCTATGACATCTTTGGGGATACGGCTCTTCGGAATAATGGAACCGATCTTCCCCCCGAGTTTCTCTTCCATGTCAAAGATGTGCGCTTCATGACCTTGCCTGCGGAGCTGCCAGGCTACTGATATCCCTGCAGGACCGCCGCCTATTACAGCGATCTTTTTCCCGGTCAGAGGAGGGAGGTCAGGAAGTCTTGTATTGAGACTCGCTCTGCCTAATTGACTCACGTCCACCGGCGTCATACGTTCGGCTTTGCGGGTGCAGCTTCGCATGCATAGATTCGGACAGAGGTAGCCGCAGATGGTTGCGGGAAACGGGGTGTAGGCCAGCGCCATATCCACGGCCTCATCCACGCGGCCTTCGCGAACCAGACGCCATCTTTCATGGACCGGGATGCCTGTGGGACAACTTGCTTCACAGGGGGGCGTATACTTCCGGTTTTCCCAAACCGGCACAAAGCGGCGAAGGTCTCCGTTCGTAATAACCGGGATGGGACTCAGGTCAAGGTCGGTCAGATCCGCAAGGAGTCCGCCTTTTCCAAGCTCATTATCCCATGCTTCGCGTCGGAAGGCATTCATGGAGCGTCTTTTTGTTGTTGGCCTGTCAAGGGGACTTCGCGCCGTGAGCAGTTGCCATTTTTCGCGGTTAAAGAGCTCCTGTGCAATATCCGGACGATGAATCTTTTCGCAAAAAAGGCGCAGGTTCCTGACGAGCCATTCCCAATTGGCGTCATCGATCTGTTCAAGCTTCGCATCGGTCTCGAAAAAGCCCTTGTGGGCGCCCCGGAAGAATATCTTGCCTCCGACCATCCCGACACAGGGACGATAACCGAGGATGTTGGTTGTATCCTGGGAGGCATAACCGCAAATCACGGCTATCCCTCCTGCCATGAATTCAGCAAAATAATCCCCGACAGATCCCAGGACCCAGAGTTCCGGGGGATCAAAACGGGGGTTGTGCTTGGTCATGGTCATGGCCCGGGCCCCGACATTCCCTCCTACATAGATCTTGCCCTGGGCCATGGCATTGGCCACCCCGTTTGTGGCAGCGCCATGGACAATGATCTCCGCGCCTGCATTGAGCCATCCCACGTCGTCTGAAGCCGATCCCATCACTTCGATATGTGTATTGGGAGATCCCATCGACCCGATGCGCTGTCCCGCAGAGCCATGGATTTCCATGTAGACCGGCTCATCCCCGGCCCGCCACAGACGGCCCCCAATCCCGTGCTGACCGACTCCCTTGACCTTCAAAACCCGATAGCCATCGGACACCGCCTTCTGGATCCGTTCTTCCAGAATCCGGGACGCCAGACGACGACCATCTTCCATGCCTGCAATCCAATATGATTCCTGACTCTTCATGGCTATAGATCTTTACATATCAAAATTTAAAAAAATCCCCCTCAATCTCCCCTTTATAAAAGGAATAAATCCTGAGGGCTCAGACCACATACCTGATTTGAAGACGTTCCGCCGCTCCCTGATCATCGATTCCGAGGGCATCTGACATCCCGATGGGAAGAGACGTTGAACGTCCAAGGGGCGCCATGATCTTTTTCATCTCAGTATCAAATGAAAGAAAGATATCGACCACGCGCTCCGCTACCTTTTCCGGATCAAGACGCCGGTATAGACGGGGATCCTGCGACGTGATCCCCTTGGGACACAGGCCGATATTGCAAATGTTGCACCGGTCTGATTCCGAACCGAGGCATCCTGCGGCCCCCTGCATGATGTGCTTCCCGATCTGGACGCCACTTGCGCCGAGCATAATCAGCGCTGCTGCGTTGGCTGCCAGATTGCCGCTTTTGCCCACACCCCCTCCGGCAAATATCGGGATCTCGTTCTGCTTCCCGATCTTTACAAGATTGAGATAACAGTCCCGGACATTGCTCGCTATAGGATGCCCCATGTGATTCATCGATACGTTGTAGGCAGCTCCCGTACCCCCGTCCTCCCCGTCAATGGATAGGCCTGCGGCATACGGGTTTCGGGTCAGGTTATTGAGAACCGCCAATGACGTGGTGGTTCCGGAGATCTTTGGATAGACCGGCACCCTGAAATCCCAGGCCATGTACATCGACTGGATCATCTTGGCCACGGATTCCTCAATCGAATACTTGGTCTGATGAGTGGGAGGACTTGGGAGGCTGACCCCTGTCGGAACACCACGGATCGCCGCAATAAGCTTGGTGACCTTGTGCCACATAAGGAGGCCGCCGTCGCCGGGCTTTGCCCCCTGGCCGTACTTGATTTCAATCGCACATGGATCTTCCTTCATCTTCGGGATATCCCGGATGACCTGGTCCCACCCGAAATAGCCGCTTGCAATCTGCAAAATAACATATTTCAGGAACCGCGAGCGTAACAGCCGAGGGGGACAACCCCCTTCTCCCGTGCATATACGGACCGGCATCCCGATCTCTTCATTGAGATAGGCCACACCCATCTGGAGACCTTCCCACATATTGGGGGAAAGCGCCCCAAAGGACATTGCGCCTATGATCAAAGGATAGATCTCCCGAACAGGGGGGGTCCAGTCCTCTCCGAGGAGGCGACGAAGATCTTTTTCCGGCGGGAGGACTCGCCCGAGTAAGGTCCGAAGCTCGAATTCATGACGTCCGGCATCCAGGGCCGGGTCGGTCAACATGGATATGCGGATAAACTTGATTCGATCCAGAACGCCGCCGCTGACATTCCTGCGGCCCCCGCGCCTCCGGGGCTGCCCCCCCCGGTTGATGTGGTATTTCAGTTTGTCCGCCTCATCGCTTCTATATGGAATGATGCAGTCATTCGGGCAGACCAGGCTGCACATGGCGCAACCCATACAGGCATAAGCCGGGTCTGTCTTTTGTCGAATTCCGTAGTAGACCTGATAGACGTTTGACGGGGCCTTGTTCAGCCCGACAGGACCATGCACGATCCGTTTGCGATGTACGCCCAGCTCAATGGCGTGGACAGGACATACCGCAGTACAACGCCCGCACAGCGTGCATCTATCCTTTTCCCAGTGAATCTGCCACGGGAGATCCTTCAGACTTAATGAGGAAGGGACAATTCTTCCGTCTGACGACATACGGTTACCTCCTTGCGGCTGGGCCCAACAATAGCGGTATCGAGATACATGGGTTGAAAGTCTTTTGTCTTGTCCCGGTCAGGGACCGCTGCATCAAGGCCGCACATCTCCGATGAAATGGCATACAGGCCGGGCCTGCCCCCAACCACCCCGGGTCTCAGTTTCTTGCGATCCTGCACGAGGAAGACGGTCTTGTCCGGGAGGGATCCTATCACGCAATTAGGCCCGTCAATGATAAGCCTCCGACACGTATGCTTCATGTGTTTCAACAGGCTGCCATTCGGATGGTCTTCCAGATCCGCGTCTTGAAGCGGTGTGATAATATGCTTGTAGGCCTCGATCCCCAGTCCAAGACGGTTCATGGCAAAATGGAGGATGTGGGTAAAGACCTCGGAATCCGACTGATACCCGATGTATCCCGGAAATCCGCGAGACATGAGAAATTCCCGATTCGGAATAAAAGCCGTGTTTTCCCCGTTGGTCATGCTCGCCATGCCCTGGATAAAGAAGGGATGACACGCGTAGAGATCGATCGCATAGTTGGTGTTCTGCCGGCCCTGGGCCATGATTACCCGCGCCTGGAGTTCATCACGGGCGAGCTGCAGATATTCCCCTATTATCATCGGGTCCCCAATCTCCTTGACCATAATGACATCCGGCCAGAAGCTGAAGATAATCATGTCGTTCTCTTTTTCCCCCATCTCCCGCAATTGAAGGCGGATGAGCATCAGGCGATAGTGAATTTCGCTTTCGTTCAGGCCTTCCCAGTCTTCAGGGTATTCATAGGCCCGTATCAGATACACATCCCGCCTGGGCACTCCTGGAGGCGGGGTCTTCGGCACCTTGACGGAAAGTTTGTATTTGGTCATGAACCCCACATCCAGCATGAACTCGTCAAGGCGTCTTATCCCCGCATTGCTGAAAATCCCGGACAGGATAGGACACCCCTTCAACTTCTCAAAAGGCCCGCAAAGATCCGTCAGAAACAGACCCACACCTGAACCATCGTGCCCTTCCCGCATGACATCAAGGGCGCGCATGGCGAGCATGGGAGACTCGGGCTCATCACTCGTGATTGCTATTAACCGGCACATCCCTGTCTCCTCTTTCCTTTTTGCCACAAGCCTTTGGACACAAATCGAAAAATATCTATGCCACAAAAAAACATGCGAGAGACCTCGTTAATTTCTCTGATATGGCTCGGAATCCCTTATTATACACGCACTATTTTCCGCTAACTGGATACCCCGCTTTCAGATATTGGCATTCAGCGGTCAGCTTCAACCTTTCAACGTACAATTGTCTCGTTTCTACATCAGATATTCAAATTTTGCAACATCATTTCACAAGCAAAAAACCCGCCCTTGCCTTCGGCTAATACTTTTGTTAATATATTAAAATAGTAACACGGTTTACGTATAGGGGACTTTCACCCCATAAGTTCACGCCCATGCCGGGCGTACACAGTGTTTTTCAGGTGACGCCTTGCTGGCTGGTGATCAGGATGATTTGTGGTAGCGGATAACGTGTTGAGATTGGCCTAAATAGTTCGGCGCAACTAAAAACAAGCGTTATGTTCTTTGTAGAATAGACAGTTACAGAAAGAGTGGCAGGATTTAATTCGTTTCTTGAAGAAAAAAGTACTAAATAATGTTTGATATAAATTGGATACAAGGCAAGGTCGGTCAATGCGGGTATTATTTCACAAAACACGGAGAGCAGGAACGCCAAAATGACAATCTGACAATCGCCGAGGTTGAGGAAGCATTGCTTAAGAAACGGGGACGAAACAACTTCCTCAACTATGCATCACAGCTTCAGGCCACCTTTGCCCGATCTCAAATCTATGCGCCTACTTGGGGAAGTTATTCCGTCCCCGTTCCTAACGGTATGATTTTGGAGCAATACGAAGATGATATCAGAGGTAAAAGCTGTCTCGTTGCAGGCTTTGCAAATTCGGGGAAGCCTCTGCATATCGTATGTGGTGAGTTTGAAGGAGATTTGGCAATAATTACGGTATATATTC
>MAXM01000180.1 GCA_001751015.1 Desulfobacterales bacterium C00003106 | reverse complement strand
CCCTCCATAGTACCCGTAGGCTGTCACCTCTTTAGCTTTCCGGATATCGTTCCGCTTTCTTTCTTCAAGGACTTCAAAGTCGATATCAAGATCCTCAAAGCTCGCCTCAGGGAGGATTATTCGGAGGTCACGGCCTGCGTGCGGGGAGATATAGGTGATGAATCCGTCTGCTGCAAGGAGCCTGAGGTGCCGGAGGAGCACAGGTGTCTCGCGACCTGCGGCCGCGGCCAGGCCGTCAATTGAAACCCTTTTACCCTCAGACCCGGCGATTCGGGCCACCGTGTCAAATATCTTTTCCCTTACAGGTCCTTTGGGTCTTTTTTTGCCCGCTGCAACAAAACAGAGTCGCCTCCCCGAGTAGAGTCTTTCCAGAAAGCGGGCCTGCTCCAGCATCTTCATTATTATGCCGACCTGCCCGGCGCTCTGCACAGAGTCGATGCTATCAAAGATTACATTGTTTTTGATACTCAGATAATTCTTCCCCGTGTTTTTCAGAAAATCGAATACATCGCGGACCGCATCCCGAGGAGGATAGTTCATTTCGATGAAGAACTCCTGTATGAAGAAGTCACGGAAGGAAAAAAGGAGCGTGCACTCGGATTCCTTCCCATCTCTTCCCGCTCTTCCTATCTCCTGGTAATACGATTCTATAGACCCGGGAAACTGGTAGTGGACGACCTGGCGTATGTTCAGCTTATCGATCCCCATGCCAAAGGCGTTTGTTGCCACAATGATGGGACAACGCCCTGTCATAAATCGTTCCTGCACCCGGTTTCTTGTTTCATCAGTCATACCCGCATGATATCCCGAGACAGTATGTCCCCGGCCTGCGAGCATCTCCTGGATATCGTCTACATCTTTTCTCGTTGCGCAATATACAATTGCGGGGAGTCTTTTTTCAGAAAGCAGGGATGTGAGGTGCTTTTCCTTTCCCCTTTTGCTTGAGGAGTGGACTACGCTCAATTGCAGGTTGTCCCTGTAAAACCCTGTTACAAACTGCCGGCAGTTCGTTAGATCAAGGTGCAGGATGATATCGGATATAACGGATTCAGTTGCTGTGGCAGTAGCCCCGAGAATCTGATACGGTCCGGTTGCCTTCAGGATTTTCCCGAGTCGCAGATAGTCAGGGCGAAAGTCGTGTCCCCACTGTGAGATACAATGCGCCTCATCTATTGCAACAAAACTGATGCAAGAGGCAGAGAGGGCGTGAAGAAACTCTTTTTGACGAAACCGTTCCGGGGCTACGTAGAGGAGTTTTAGATCCTTGCGCCGGAGTCTTTCAAGGACATGGTTTTGTTCTGTCCGGGGGAGGGTGGAATTAATGTATGCTGCGGCAACTCCTTTCCTGCAAAGGGCATCCACCTGGTCCTTCATCAGGGCTATCAAGGGAGAAACCACGAGCGCGGTCCCCTCGCGGATCAGGGCGGGAAGCTGGTAGCAAAGCGATTTCCCTCCTCCGGTAGGCATGACGACTACGGCATCACGTCCTTCCACCACGGTTGAGATGACCTCTTCCTGGCCGGGACGAAATGAGGCAAGATCAAGATATTTTTTAAGTTCGCTTAACAGTTCCATTAATTCGGACTATTCCCGAAGGGTTTGCAAAAAATAAATCTGCATTTTCAGGGGTCGAGGCGTCTGCACGGCGCAAGGAGAAGGATATTCTTTTTGTGAGGATTGTAAGCCGGCGATGGGAGTTGAACCCGCGACCTACTGATTACGAATCAGTTGCTCTACCACTGAGCTACGCCGGCACATGAAACAAGGGTTCGGAATGGTTCGATGCCCTTCCGCTGACATACAAACCTTGTCGTCTTTTACTCCTTTTTCCTTCCGGAATCAAGAAAATACTCGGTTCAAAAAGAGAGGGCTATTGCAACAGCGCCTGTTATCCAGCAATATGGGGCAAAAACAAAAAAATCCCCCTTTTTTAACATCCACATCAGGAGCTTAAGGGACGCATACCCGACAATCGCTGCGGTAACGGTCCCGACCACGATGACGTGAACAGGCATGCTCCCCTGCATGGAGCTTTCCCATTCCATGAGGACCGCCCCGAAGATCGCCGGGATTGAAAGAAGAAAGGAATATCTCGCCGAAGTCTCCCTGTTGACTCCGGCAAAGAGGCCTGCGCTGATTGTGGCCCCCGACCGCGAGATGCCCGGCAGAATCGCGAGTCCCTGCGCCAGCCCTATTAGAAGAGCATCCGTGACCTTGAATCCGGATAAATCACGATCCCCTTTTTGAAAACGCTTTGTCAACGCCAGCAGTGTGCCGGTTACAAGGAGCATGAATCCCACAAACCTTATCGAGGAAAAACAGACATGCGATATCGTACTGATACAGCACCCTATTATGCCCGTGGGGATAGTCCCCAGTATGATAAAAGCGGCGAGGCGGAGGGGAGGGGTGTTTCTTAGTTGTTCACGGATGCCTTCTCCCTGTTTCAGCCGGCCCGGAACCGCAAGGAGAGAGACGCCTATCCGGCGGAGATCCTGAAAGAAAAAGAGACAGATCGCGGATAGAGTCCCCACGTGAAGGCAGATATCAAAGAAGAGTTCCGGTTCTTTGAACCCCAAAAAATTCTGAAACAAAACCAGGTGACCGGAACTGCTGATCGGAAGAAACTCTGTCAGTCCCTGTACTGCGCCGAGGATGATCCCCTCTATCCAGTTCATACTACCCCTTTACCACACCCATCGGCCTCAGCCGTGCCACCTTCCGGGAAATCCCGGCCCCGTGCACCACGTCTGCGACCTCGGATATGTCCTTGTATGCCTCGGGCATCTCTTCTTTGAGAGTCGAACGGCCCGTGTATTTGACGATGATTCCCCTGTCTGCAAGTTCTCTTTCGATGGCCCGCCCTTTACTCGCTTTCTTGGCTTTTGTTCTGCTCATTACCCTGCCTGCGCCGTGGCAGGTGGAACCGAATGTCTCGTTCATGGCCTGGTCCGTCCCCACCATTACATAAGAGGCAGTGCCCATATCACCCGGGATCAGGACAGGCTGGCCGACCGCCCGATATGCCTCAGGCACGGCCTTATGGCCTGCCGCAAACGCCCGTGTCGCGCCCTTGCGATGCACACAGACCCGACGCTTTTTTCCGTCAACGGTGTGTTCTTCCTTTTTGGCTATGTTGTGACAGACGTCATAGACCAGATTCATCCTGAGGTCCCGGGGACCGAGTCCGAACAGCCTTTGAAACGTCTCACGGGTCCAGTGCATCAGCATCTGCCGGTTGGCCCACGCATAGTTGGCCGCGCATGCCATACCGGCCCAGTATCGTCTTCCCATCTCAGAGTCGATCATTGCGCAGGCAAGTTGACGGTCGGCAATAGGAAAGTCAAGGGTCTTCACGTGGCGGGCAAGGACCGCGAGGAAATCATCACAGACCTGGTATCCAAACCCCCTGGACCCGGTATGGAGCATCACTGTGACCTGTCCTTCCCACAGACCAAAGGCCCGCGCCGCATCCTCATCAAAGATTTTATCCACAACCTCCACTTCCAAAAAGTGGTTGCCGGAGCCAAGTGTCCCCAATTGTTTCTTGCCCCGTTCCAGGGCGCGATCACTCACCACATCAG
>MAXM01000179.1 GCA_001751015.1 Desulfobacterales bacterium C00003106 | reverse complement strand
GTTTTGTAGGGACTACCCATAATCAACCAAGAAAGGATATTGGCATGTTCGGCTTCATTGCGCAACCGCTGGTATGTTTTCCAGTGCATGTTTTTCGGTTTCTCTGGAAAGAAGTCCATCAAGTTATCATCACCGCCAAGCCGTCGCCGTATCTTCCGGACCTTCCTCATGAGACGGTCTTCCCTGCCTTCCTGGTGGCTGGAATAGCCAGGGGGGTTGGTTCTAACTTCGGCCACTAATTTTACAATACCAGTTCAAAAAACGTAACCAATTGAATTAATAGCATTTAGTTGGATGTTGGGTCAAGTCACGAAGCAAGGTAGCCGAAGTTAGAACCAACCCCCCTTTTTATATAGTGCGAAATATAAGTTCAAATGGTTGCGCGATACAGCCACCAGAACGGGGAACACATTCAATCGGCAATGGATGTACTGCAAAAACGGTATAAAGCCGCCGGTTAATCGGGCGGAAAGGGATTGTTTTTTTCTGACACGATTACACAGGAATTACACAGACAAGAAAAATAAAAAAGAAGGGGGGTGACAACGATAGCGTCTAACCCGCTGTATTTACTGATGCCTGGGACGAGAATCGAACTCGTACAGGGACAAGCCCCGAGGGATTTTAAGTCCCTTGCGTCTACCAGTTCCGCCACCCAGGCATTGAGTTGTAGTGGTTGGTTTGCTTGCTGTTTTGGAAGCTCTTTCGGAAAGATATCGGCCTTCAAATATCATCAAAAAGCGTCAAACCTGACGATTTTTCCAGTCGGGTTTCCGAACGATTTTCTGTGCTCTATCGACTGATTTCGAATCATTTGCTCTCGGGAATTTCCCAGTTCTTTATTATTGATCCGCACGGATTGAACAATTGATTGTCCTAATATCACGGGGAGCTGTTAATGGTCAAGGTGACTTTGCAAAAACTTCGGGTAGGGGAGTTGCTTTGGTCAAACATATAAAACCTATAATATCAAAATAGTAGACGATTAAGTGCCCTGCGTAAGATGTTGCAGTTACAAAGAGAAATCTTTTCTCGAAAGTAATATTGTGATATTGATATAATAATATCAATGATGTTATTTGTTTTTGTATAGCATTTGTTTTTTACAAGTCGTAAAGTCAACTGCACAACCCATATTTTTTGTAGAGGGGAGAAACTTGAAACGAGCGCTGATTACAGGGATAACAGGGCAAGACGGAGCTTACCTCGCAGAGTTCCTTTTGAAGAAAGGGTACGAAGTCCATGGTATCAAACGGAGGGCCTCGCTTTTTAATACGGACCGGATTGATCACCTGTACCAGGGCCCGCATGAGCCGGATAGACGCCTGATTCTCCATTATGGCGACTTGACCGATTCCACCAACCTGATTCGGATCGTTCAAGAGGTGCAACCTGACGAGATCTACAACCTGGCCGCACAGAGTCATGTCAAGGTCTCTTTCGAGACGCCTGAATATACCGCAAATGCCGACGCCCTTGGGACGCTGCGGGTTTTGGAGGCCATAAGGATACTGGGTCTTGTGGAGAAGACCCGGTTCTATCAGGCGTCTACATCAGAGCTGTTCGGGCAGGCGCAGGAAACGCCGCAAAAGGAGACGACTCCGTTTTATCCCCGTTCACCCTATGCCTGCGCCAAGCTCTATTCGTACTGGATCACTGTGAATTACCGCGAGGCGTACGGCATTTTCGGATGCAACGGCATCCTTTTCAATCACGAGTCTCCGCTGCGTGGTGAGACATTCGTTACAAGGAAGATCACAAGGGCGCTTGCCCGTATCGTTTTAGGTCTGCAAGATCGTCTTTATTTAGGAAACTTGAACGCTAAACGGGACTGGGGCCATGCCAAGGATTTTGTTGAGATGCAGTGGATGATCCTGCAGCATGACGAACCTGATGATTACGTAATCGCCACGGGCGAGCAGCATTCCGTCCGGGACTTTGTTGTTGTGGCAGCGCGCGAAATCGGTATTGAGATAAAATGGAAGGGAGAAGGGCTCAACGAAGAGGGTTACGTGTCAGATATTGATCTGTCGGTCCTGGGGAAGTTCGTTGCCTTGCCTGATTCGGAAGATGGATATCTGAAGCCGGGCGCTGTTGTGGTGGCCGTTGATCCGGATTATTTCCGTCCGACCGAGGTGACATCTCTGTTGGGCGACTCCGGGAAGGCCAGGGAAAAACTCGGCTGGGAGGCGAAAATCGGGTTTGGAGAGATGGTCAGGGAAATGGTCACGGAGGATTTGAAACTGGCGCAGCGGGATGAATTGTGCAAGCGGGGGGGATTTAAGATCTATGAATATAATGAGTGACCGGATATTTTTCAAAGGTCTCAGATCGATTTGGTATAACCGATGAAGAAAAACGACAGGATTTACATTGCAGGGCATCGCGGGCTTGTGGGCTCGGCCATCATTCGAAGGCTTCAAACCGAAGGCTTCATGCATCTTCTTGTGCGCACACACGAGGAGTTGAATCTGACAGATCAGAGATCGGTGAACGCGTTTTTTGAGGGTGAGGGGATAGACTATGTTTTTCTCGCTGCTGCAAGGGTTGGTGGTATTCTGGCCAACGAGACGTACCCCGCGGATTTTATCAGGGACAACCTCCTGATTCAGACCAACATAATTGATGCCGCCTACCGCAACAGGGTGAAAAAGTTGCTCTTTTTGGGCTCATCCTGCATATATCCAAAGTTGGCGCCCCAGCCCCTGTCTGAGGACTCCCTGCTGACCGGAGAACTGGAGCCTACAAACCAGTGGTATGCGGTCGCCAAGATCGCGGGCATCAAGATGTGCCAGGCATACAGGAGACAGTATGGTTTTAACGCTATTTCTCTGATGCCGACGAATCTTTATGGACCGGGTGACAACTTCGATCTTGAGACGTCACACGTGTTGCCGGCGCTGATTCGCAAGTTCCACGACGCAAAATCATCCGGCAGTCCCGAGGTTGTGGTCTGGGGGACCGGCAGACCACGCAGAGAGTTTCTTCATGTAGACGATTTGGCCGACGCTGCGTGGTATCTCATGCGCCGGTACGATTCCGAAGAAATCGTCAATGTCGGCGTTGGGAGCGATATTAGCATCGCGGAGCTGGCAGATATGGTCAAAGAGGCGGTCGGCTACGAAGGACGGATTAGATACGACGCCGCCAAGCCGGACGGAACCCCGCAAAAGCTGCTTGATGTCTCGCGGTTGCACGCTCTGGGCTGGCAGGCCAGGATTCCGTTTGATTCAGGTATCAGACAGACCTACGAATGGTTTGTGGCCAATTTTTCAAGCTAATACCCCTTACCCGATCCTTATTCTGCTGACTTCATCGCTTGTTTCTTTTGACAGGAGGAATACTTGAATGCTTCCCAATTACGATTATGCCCTTGAGGCGATGTACCGGGTAGTGGAGGAGGGAGAGGGGTTTGACGCCATTGTCATAGTCTCACCCACAAAGGCGCAAGCTGACTTCTGGCAGCATAGACTGGAAGGCGCCCGTGGTGTGATTATTGGCGAGCAGACGAAAATATTTTCAGTGGAAGAGGACTGGACTGGAGGGGCCGGTCAGCTCTTGGGAACACTATATGCCTGGGAGAAACAAGCATACCTGTTGGGCGACTTCATTTCCAAAGGGGGTAAAGTAGGTATTTATCATACCGCCGGCAGGGGAATGCGGCTTGCCCCACTCCCTGCTGCTGAGGGAGGCAATAAATCCGCGGTGAAATTGCCCCGCCTGGTCAGGATAGACGGACGGGAACTTGCCTTGACTATCCTCGAAGCAGTTATTTTTCAGACAGGTATCTTCGCGCCTTCCCGTGAAGGGCGGCTTTGCGTTTTCTGGGGGGACCAGATATTTGTTCCGGAAAAACGTCCTGAATTTGCCGGCAATTGCGAGGTGGAGATATTCGCAATCCAACAGGAACTTGCTCAAAACGAGGAAGAATGGAAAAGAAGCTGGGAGAGCTATGGACTTCTTATTCCTGCCGAAAACGGCGAAGTGCTCCAGAGGGAAAAACAGACCTGGGATGAGGTGATGGAGCTTAGAGAAAAGGGTCTCCTTGGATCATCTGCGGAAAGAGTCGTCTTGGGCAAGAGCCTGGGGTCATTTTCCCTTTCGAATGCTTTTCTTGAAGCCCTGCTTGAAGAATTTCAACTGGAGATAGAGGCAAAAAGAGGCAAGCTTGACACGGATGCTCATCTCTGGATGCCGATTACCTCAAGCGAGAAGGAATTTGAACTTGGGGGAGGGGACCGGGCTCTCTGGGAGAGGATAGACCGGTTCAAAAAGAGATTTATAGCTCGCAGGCGGGGGCTGAGACTTGTCACGGATAAGGATCTGGGGGGGGAAAGCTTTTGGTGGGATTTTGGTCAGCTCAAGTTTTACCATCGCACCCTGCTTCGGGTTTTCGATGATTCCCGTGAAGGGGAATGCCTACGGGCGTTTTTTGACCTGGCAAAACACTGGGTGAAACATTTCAAGGCTGAAAATATGGAGGTGAAAAACTCCATTTTGCTCCATTCGGAGGTTACAGGCAAGGTTGAAGAGAGCCTTTTGATCGGGGTTAAGGCCGACAAGCTGAAGGCCTGCCGCAGCGTGATTGTTGACAGTTTGATTTCGCAGACCGAAGTAGACGAAGCCCTGGTCTACAATTGCGTGGAACCGGGGAACTTAATGTCCCGGCCCGGCGAGGCGGTGGCAGACGTTTTTTTGTCTCAGGGCAGGGTGCGCATGAGGACTGAACTCAAGAGGGATGGAAAACAGGATTGGGAAAAAAGACTTCCGCGCAATTCTTATTCCTATGAGGAACTCTATCAAGCCTGTCAGGAAACGAAGAACGCAGAAAAGGAAAAAGAGAGGTGGGAAAGCTACTACCAGGACAGGGAAGTCCTCATGAAGCTGGCAGGCAGTTTGAAAAAGGGATTTGTCAAACCGAAGAAAGACAACCTGATAGAGCTGGTTTGGGGTGGGGACTATATCGGGACGTTGAAATGCCTGCCTTTTTCTGAAAAGAAGATCGGGGAATCCTGGGAATGCTCCGCCCACTTTCAACACCCGTCAATAGTCGATGTGCGCAAAGATATGGATATCCCCTTTCCTCATCTTCTTAACTTGATGGGTGAGGAATGCCTGGGATCAGACACGGCCCGTGAGTTCAAAGGAGAACTTCCCATCCTTGTCAAATATATTGATGCCCGAGAAGATCTTTCGGTTCAGGTTCATCCCTCGGATGAGAAAGCAAAAGAGCTTGGAGAGAAGGAATCCGGCAAGGATGAGGCATGGCTTATCCTTGATGCCGACAAGGGCTCAGTCCTTTATATGGGTTTTAAGAAGGAAGTAGACCGCAAACGATTTGAAAAGGATATTCTCTCGCCTGATGTAAACATAGCTGAAAAATATCTCAATGCCATTCCAGTGAAGGAAGGGGACCTGTTTTTCAACGCAGCGGGCATGATCCACGCCATAGGAAAGGGAATCAAGCTGATTGAAATTCAGCAGACCTCGGGGATAACCTACCGTGTTTGGGACTGGAACCGCCGACCTCAACGAACCCTGCACATAGAAAAAGCCATGAAGTGTTTGAATTTCCACAAAAGCCCTTTGGAGGAATTTTACCGCTTCCCGCAAAAATCAGGCAACAGAGAGGAAAGGCTCATCTCCAGTCTTTATTTTTCGGTTGACAGGTTAGACCTCAATCCCGGCGACCGGATGCTCTTAGAGACAAAAGGCGGTTTTCATGTGCTGACCTGCCTTGAGGGGGAGGTAAAACTGGAAAGCGACAGTTCTACAGAGCGTCTTTTTAAGGGCGAGTCTGTCTTTGTCCCGGCCGGTCTGGAGAGCTACACGATTGTTTCGATGAAAAAAGCCCGGCTCTTAAAGTCATTTGTCCTCACGCCCGGGCAGATAGACCCGGTTATTTTTCAGACCTATGATATACGGGCCATTGCTGATAAAGACCTTCCTGATCGGACAGTCTATTATCTCGGCAAAGGGTACGGGACTTATCTGCGGAGAACAAAACAGGCCCCTGAGAGTTTGCTTTGGGTGGCAGTCGGAGGAGGGATAAGACTAAGCACTGAGAGAATAAGAGCAGCTCTGATAAAAGGACTCTTGTCCTCTGGGGTAAACGTCTATGATATTGGAATCACCTCCACTCCTGAACTCTATTTTGCTGTGCCCTACCTCCATGCCGACGGGGGCATAAATATCACCGCGAGCCATAACGAGGCCGAGTATAATGGTCTAAAGCAGGTGATAAAAGACGAAGACGGATTTGTGACCAGTATTGACGCGGGGCAGATGCTGAAGCTCAAGCAAATCGTGCAGACTGGAGATTTCCTTTCCGGCAAGGCAGAGAAGGTGAAAATAGGCAAGGGGGAGATATCTTCATACCATAATGAACTGGTAAAGGCTAACCTCAGACTCGGCAGGGAAGCCTGGCTCTGCCTGCGGGAAAGATGGAAGGACAAAGAATTGCGCACGTTGCTGAACCGGGTGTCCGCAATAGAATTTCCCGAGGAGATGAACGATGCTGAGTGGGAAAGAATCCGGGACCTGCTTGAGCTTCCGCTCGATCTTGAGCCGCCGGAACTCGCGGTCAGGCGTCCTTTTAAAGACTTAAAACTCGTTATAGATTTTGGAAATGGCTCAAGTTTCAGAACTAAGCAGGTTTTCCTTGACCTCGGCGCAGACGTGGTCTGCCTGAATGAGGAGCCTGACGGTTCCTTTCCCGCTCACATCCCTGATCCCATAAAGGCCAGATACCGCCGTCAGCTTGAAAAAAAGGTGCTTGAAGTCGCCGGAAAAGAGGAAGGCAAGGCAGGGAGCATTCCCGGATATGTCAAAAAAGAGGTGGTTGGCTTCGGATATGACGAGGACGGCGACCGGGTGATATATGTCAGGTCCGATGGAATGGTGGTGGAAGGTGATCGTACTTTAGCGATTCAGGCAAAACAGATAATTGAGAACTACCGAGGGAA
>MAXM01000178.1 GCA_001751015.1 Desulfobacterales bacterium C00003106 | reverse complement strand
GAATCATGCGCTCAACCTGACCGCCAGCATCGACGGTATCTGAAACATCCTGCCCCATCAAAGCCTGCGCCTTTGCAAAGGTCATTACTTCAACATGTTAGCGGCAGGTTAGCTCTCCAATGGCCGGTCGCGTTGGCCTAAAATACCTCTTGACTGCCTGGCATAGGATGGCTATACTTAGGATATACACAAGGAGATTGTCACATGCATACGAAGATTCAAAAATGGGGTAATAGTCAGGGACTACGTCTTGCCAATAACGTGCTGGAAGATGCTCGCCTTGAAGTTGGGGACGAGGTGGACATTGCGGTACGAGACGGCATCATCGTTGTCGCGCCAATCAGGAAAATCCGATGATGATCTTTACAAGCGCGCCTGAATCGGTGATTGCCTTGCCGTGTCGAACAGCTTATGCTCTCCGGTGGTTCTCCGATTCGGATGCAAAAAGCGTTTTCCGAGACCCTTATGACAGTGATTTCGATGCCACAGCGAGTGTGGCTATCCTGAAAACCTACGGGTTTTTGGGCTGATATCGTCTCCATCTTCAATCATTACGTTAGGAACCGGGAAAGTTATTTCGTCCCTGTTCCTTAACGGACAATACACGGAAATGAAGGGCAAACGATTACAACGGATTGATCTCTTGCTCGTGGAACAGCAACTGGCGGAAAGCAGGCAGCGCGCGCAGGCGTTGATTCTTGCCGGCAAGGTATATGTGAATGGCAGGCTCGTGGATAAGGCGGGCGCCAGGGTCCCGGCGGAAGCCGTTCTCAGCGTCCGGGGCGGACAGATGCCCTACGTGAGCCGCGGCGGGCTCAAGTTAGAGGCCGCGCTTGAACATTTTCATATAGATGTCTCCGGTCTCACATGTCTTGACGTGGGGGCGTCAACAGGTGGTTTTACCGATTGTCTCCTGCAGCACGGCGCATCAAAGGTCCAATGCGTTGATGTGGGGTATGGTCAATTCGCATGGAAACTCCGCCAGGATCCGCGAGTGAAGCTGTTTGAGCGGACCAATATCCGCTATCTAAAGGCGGATGCCCTGCCCTGCCCTGTCGATCTTATAACTATTGATGTCTCCTTTATTTCTCTTCGTATTGTTGTGCCGGCTGTACTGAAGTTTCTAAGACCGGATGGAGACATAATGGCGCTGATAAAGCCTCAGTTTGAAGCAGGAAAAGGGGCTGTGGGAAAAGGCGGCGTTGTGCGCGATCCACGTCAGCATGAAGCCATAATCAAGAATCTGACCCTTTTTTTCCGGGACATGGACCTCGATTCCCGCGGTCTTGTCCCCTCCCCTGTGCTAGGACCCAAGGGGAACAGGGAATTCCTGATATTGCTCAGGAACGGGGACAAAACAACTTCCACAACTATGCATCACAGCTTCAGGCCACCTTTGCCCGATCTCAAATCACAAAAGCATCAAGAACAGGGACGAAATAACTTTCTCTATGCATCACAGCTTCAGGCCATCTTTGCCCGATCTCAAATCCCAAAAGTATCAAAATAGCTTGCTATTCCATCAACCCCCGTTCCCTTGGGATATCCGACAATCATGCTCATCGGCCTTAAGATCATACTCCTTCTTCTTGCCGTGAATGCGGCCCCCCCTCTTATTGCGCTCTTGCTGAAAGAGAGATGGAATCGGCCGATTGACGGAAACCGGATGTTTGCCGATGGGAAACCGTTCATGGGGAGTCATAAGACCATCCGCGGAGTCGTTGGAAGCGTAGCGACAGGGACCTTGTTCAGTCTGTTCCTGGGGTTCCCTCTTGTTTTCGGATTTTGTGTTGGTTTCTTTTCAATGACAGGGGATCTGGTATCGAGTTTTCTCAAGAGAAGGTTTGATATCGCAAGCGGCACAGCAGTATTCATTCTTGATCAAATATTTGAAGGCCTCTTGCCGCTTGTGTTTGTCAAGTTCTATTTCTCGTTAGATTGGGTCTTTGTTACTGTATTGCTTGTTCTTTTTATTCCGATTACCCATCTTGGGGCGATCCTTTTCAAGAAAGAAATCCTTCCTGTACCCGGCAACAGATATCCATGCCTGATCAGGTCCCGCACCCGTTTCAAGGCATGGCGGGCCTGTCACATCGCTCTTCCACCCTTGCAGCGCTGCTTCAATCTTGAAAACATTCTCTATCACGAATGGATGATGGCCGGCGCCTTTAAGCTTCTCAGACAATATGAAAAAGGCGTCCGAAACGCGTTAGACATACGATTTCGCCAAATAGAACTGGAATTTTCTGATATTCCCCCTATGTTTGATTCCTATAGGATACTCTTCTTATCCGACCTTCATCTTGATGGCCTGCCGGGACTCACGGAACGTATAGTTGATATTGTTTCTGATATAGAATGCGACATCTGCATTATTGGAGGAGACATCCGCGCCGAGATGTACGGCTCCTCATTTCTGGCCGTCAGCCGGCTCCGGCAGGTAATCAGCAAGATCAGGACAAAAGACGGCGTCTTCGGGGTGCTCGGGAATCATGATTGTATTGAGGCAATCCCTGATTTTGAAGACGCTGGTATATGCATGCTCGTAAATGATGCCCATGCGTTGGAACGTGATGGCGACACAGTCTGGCTTGTGGGGGTGGATGACCCGCACTATTATCGAACCCATGACCTGAAACTTGCCTTCAGCCAGGTCCCTGAAGATGCTTTCAAGATTTTCATCGCGCACTCGCCTGAGGTTTATAAGGAAGCTGCTCAGCACATGGCCAGGCTTTACCTTTGCGGGCATACACATGGAGGGCAGGTCCGCGTTTCCTTCTGGGACGGCCCAATTATTACACACAGCCGCGCTCCGAGAAAGACAGCGAGCGGCCTGTGGAAGCACAAGGATATGTATGGGTACACAAGCTCCGGTGTCGGAACGTCCGGCGTGCATGTCCGCTTTAACTGTCCGGGGGAGATTGTCCTTCTTACGCTAAAAAAGTGTGATGATTCGCCAAAAGGCTTCAACAAGTGCGGTTAGCTGTTAGCTGTTCAACTGCGGCCCGATCATCTGCTCCGGCCTGACACACGAGTCAAATTCTTCTTCGGTCAATAACCCCAGGTCAACGGCTGCTTGTTTCAGGGTCTTTCCTTCTGCGCTGGCCTTTGTTGCGATCTTTGCGGCGTTGTCATATCCGATTTTCGGACTCAGAGCGGCAACCAGCATCAGGCAATTATCCATATTCCGCCTGATGCGTTCCATGTCAGGCTGGATGCCGACAGCGCAGCGATCATTAAATGATTCACTCGCATCCGCAAGAAGGCGGATCGACTGAAGGAGATTGTAGATGATAACCGGCTTTGAGACATTCAGTTCAAAGTTGCCGGATGCTCCAGCCAGACTTATGGTCACATCGTTTCCAATCACCTGGGCGCATATCATGATCATGGCTTCACACTGGGTGGGATTGATCTTGCCCGGCATAATTGAACTCCCAGGCTCATTTGCCGGGAGCATAATTTCTCCTATGCCGCACCGGGGGCCGCTTGCCAGCCAGCGAATGTCATTTGCAATCTTCATCAGACTGCATGCGACAGTCTTGAGGGCGCCGCTTGCTGCTGTAAGAGCATCATGGGCGGCCAATGCCTCGAATCTGTTTTCCGCACAGACAAAAGGATACCGGGTAATTGCGGCTATCTCTTTGACTACGTCTTCCGCATAGTCGGGATGTGTGTTGAGGCCGGTCCCGACAGCCGTGCCCCCTATTGCCAGTTCGAGGAGGTGCGGGAGGCTGTTTCTTATTGCCCTGATTCCGTGACCTAACTGAGACGCATATCCTGAAAACTCCTGGCCTAACGTAACAGGCACAGCATCCTGAAGATGAGTCCTTCCGACCTTTACAATATGATTAAACGCCGTTGCCTTGTCCTCAAACGTATCTCCTAAAAGAGAGAGCATGGGGAGAAGACGCGAACTGAGTTGCCAGACCACTGCAACATGCATGGCTGTGGGGAAGACATCGTTTGAGGATTGAGACATGTTGCAATGATCGTTCGGGTGAATCGGGTCTTTGGTCCCCATCTTTCCCCCAAGCAGCTCAATGGCCCGGTTCGATATGACCTCGTTGACATTCATATTTGTCTGGGTGCCGCTTCCTGTCTGCCAGACCAGAAGAGGAAAGTGATCATCCAGGCTTCCGTCAATGATTTCATCGGCTACCTGGCAGATAATCCGGGCTTTTTCCTCTTCTATGAGTCCAAGTCGCGCGTTGACTCTTGCCGCCGCCTTTTTAACAATGCCCAATGCCTGGATAACCTCACGAGGCATCGGTTCAGTTCCTATTTTGAAATTCTCAATCGACCGCACGGTCTGTGCCCCATAGTATTTGTCTGCCGGGACTTCCATCTCACCGAGACTGTCTTTTTCTATTCTCATATTCATAGAAAAAAATAACTCCTGCTGTGCTGGTTCATACCGAAAAAGGGTGTAGATTCAACCTATAGACCTTCACATAAATAATTGCACGGCGTTATCGGTCAAAATCCTCGACAACGTACCCAATGTACGCCTTACTCGAATTTTTCTCTCTAGCCTTGTGCAATTAATTATCTGAAGGTCTATACGTATACGCCACATAAATTCGTGTGTCAAACGCTATTCAAAACCGTTCACGGGTTCAGAACCTTTGAACCCTGAACCCGTGAACGGTTACCGCTATTCAATCGGGTGCAGAAACGCGAGACCCCCTTGTCTTGTTGACTTGTCCAATGAGTTTTGTTATTCAATCCTTAAAGGGGTGATTCTGATCAGGGCTTGTTTTGAAAGGAACAAATATGACATGTCAAATGCCGTACACTGCAAGAGCAATCAATGAGAAATTTGAACCGTTTGAAAAAAAAATGGCCCGCGCAGGACTTCCATCTATAGTAATTGATACGTTCAGATATTACTATGAAGCGCTCTTAAAAGGTGAAACAGGCCTTCTGACCCAAAACGATATAGGTTCGATAGAACCTGCGGAAATCTCCGACCTTGAACGTATGGATGACCTGTCTGATCTTGGACGATCCATGCTCCATAAGGCGGCGATCATCAAGTTGAATGGCGGGCTTGGCACGAGTATGGGGCTGGAACGCGCCAAATCCCTGCTTGAAATAAAAGAAGGTATGAATTTTCTCGATATCACAGTCAAACAGGTGTTGAGATATAGAGAAAAACACGCAAACAAGATGCCCCTGATTCTGATGAACAGCTTCAGGACGGATGAAGACACAGAAAAGGCATTGGCCGGACATAAAGGCATTAAGACCGACATACCTTGCAGCTTTCTTCAGTTTAAAGTCCCAAAGATCTTGCAGGAGAGTATGGCGCCGGCGGAATGGCCTCAGGATCGGACGCTGGAATGGAATCCCCCGGGCCATGGCGACATATACATCGCCCTATGGACATCAGGTATACTGACCAAGCTCATTGATGCGGGGATAATCTATGCGTTTATCTCTAATTCAGACAACCTTGGCGCTGTTATGGATACGCAGATTCTCGGGTTATTTGCCAAGAACAACCTTCCGTTTCTGATGGAAGTGGCTGACAGGACCAGGATGGACAAAAAAGGCGGCCACCTGGCTCGGCTCAGGGAAAATGGCCGCCTGGTACTGAGGGAATCCGCACAGTGTCCGGATGAAGAGGCAGGTCAATTCCAGGATATCAATCTGTATCGTTACTTTAATACAAACAATATATGGATAAACCTCCTCGCGTTAAAGGAGCATCTTCGCGCAAACAACAA
Organism: Desulfobacterales bacterium C00003106; assembly: GCA_001751015.1. Taxonomy (GTDB): domain Bacteria; phylum Desulfobacterota; class Desulfobacteria; order Desulfobacterales. The sequence goes on along the minus strand of MAXM01000178.1, from coordinate 14,048 downwards.
TATGATCCTCCTTCCCCTGATCAGAAATCCAAAAACATGCGATCCCCGTGACAAATCAAGCCCGCCTGTATACCAGGTCGAAACCGCCATGGGCGCTGCAATTTCCGTATTTGACGGGGCCGACGCCATCCGGGTCCCGAGAACCAGATTCAGACCGGTAAAGCAGTGCAATGACCTCCTGGCCCTCTGGTCGGACTGTTTTATACGCACCGATGACTACAACGTAATCAAGAATCCGAAAAGGACCCTGCCCGCCCCTCTGATCAGACTCGATTCCGAGTATTATAAGATGATCGACCAGTTAAAGGAGCGCTTTGCCCAAGGCGTTCCGTCTCTGATCGCATGTGAATCCCTTGATATCAAAGGCGATGTCAAATTCGAAGCAGGCGTTGTGATCAGGGGAAAGGTAAAGATCGTAAACAGGGGTAAAAAACAGTACACGGTTCCGCAAGGCACAGTCATAGACGGCGCTGACCTGGAAGGCGGGAGGATGACGATAGATGATTGATCCCGCCTCAATGATCCACGCAATAAAACAAGATCCCCGGTATCCGGAATGCGGGATGATTCTCTGTCACAACGGTGTGGTGCGCGGGAGATCTCTTTCCGGGCGACCGGTTTCAGCCCTTGATGTCAAGGTCGACCGGAACCGCCTCGAAGATATTCTTGCCGAACAGAGGCAAAGACCGGGGATTATCGATATCATAGCAGATATCAGGGAAGGATTGTTGCAGCAAGGTGAGGATATCATGGTGGTGGTAATAGCAGGCAGCACCAGAAAGAAGGCCTTGCCTGTCCTTTCGGAAGTGATAGACAGGATAAAAAAGGAAGTGGTAAACGAAACAGAGTATTTTGGATAAGAGCAAAGGCATGCCGGATCTTACACACCTTGATGACAAAGATCGGGTTCGCATGGTGGATGTATCGGAGAAATCCCCAACAGTGCGTGAAGCAACAGCCCGGGGGGCGATTTCAATGAGGCCCGAAACCCTTGATCTTATCTCGGAGAACAGGACAAGAAAGGCAAACGTGATCGAGACGGCCCGCATCGCCGGGATAATGGCCGCCAAAAAGACATCCGGGCTTATCCCCATGTGTCACCCGCTTTGTATTACACATGCCCGGGTCGATTTCCTGCTTGATGCAAGCTCCTCTCAAGTATCAATTATGGCAACCGTTTCGGTCACAGGCCCGACCGGCGTGGAAATGGAGGCATTGACAGCGGTCTGTGTCGCCGCCCTGACGATCTATGACATGTGCAAGTCCCATGACAGAGAGATGACCATATCCGACATCAGGCTGACCAGGAAATCAGGCGGCAGGAGCGGCGCATGGTCCCGTGAGATCAGCGGGTTACGCGAATGACCTCTTCTAAGGTTGTGATCCCTTCCAATACCTTTTGAACGCCATCCCTGGCGAGTGTGGCCATGCCGTGGAGAGCGGCTTCTTTCTTGATCAGGCCCGCGTCCGAAGTCCTCAGGATCAGGGTCTTCAGGTCTTCGTTCATCATCATTACCTCGAAGATCCCGACACGTCCCCTGTAGCCGGTATTCAGGCATGAGTCGCACCCCTTGCCGCGATAGAGCGTGTTGCCCCGCAGCATCTCCCAACCGTCTATATCAAGATTCTGCAGGGATTCATCCGGCGGAACATAGCCCTCCTTGCATTGATCGCAGATGACCCTGACAAGCCGTTGCGCAACTATGGCTATAACAGACGAAGTGATCAGGAAAGGCTCTATACCCATATCGATAAGACGGGTTACAGCGCTTGCCGCATCATTGGTGTGAAGTGTGGAAAAGACAAGGTGGCCGGTCAGAGATGATTGCACAGCGATCTGTGCTGTCTCAGTGTCCCGTATTTCGCCTACAAGGATTACGTCCGGGTCCTGCCGGACTATAGATCGGAGCCCCCTCGCAAACGTGAGGTCTATCTTAGGGTTCACCTGGATCTGGCTGATGCCGTCGATCTGGTATTCCACAGGGTCCTCGATAGTCATGATATTGATATCGGGATTGTTAAGGGTGCTGAGCGCGGCATAGAGTGTCGTAGTCTTGCCGCTGCCGGTGGGTCCTGTAACGAGAAGAATACCGTGGGGGGCCGTGATAATGTGTTTCAGGGTACGGAGATTCTCCTTTACGAGTCCGACTTCTTCCATGTCCAGAATCATTCCCGCCTTGTCAAGAAGACGGAGGACCAAGCGCTCCCCGAATGTGGTAGGGATGGTCGAGACCCGGATATCTATGTTCTTTGCGGCGATCTTGATCTCAATTCTCCCGTCCTGGGGGAGCCTTTTTTCCGCAATATTCAGTTTAGCCATGATCTTGATACGGGAAATCAGGGTTGACTGTATCCTCTTGGGAAGCGAAAGTTTATTGTACAGGATACCATCGACACGGTATCTGATCTGCAGCTCCGTTTGATACGGTTCGATATGGATATCACTTGCGTGGGCCTTTACTGCCTGTGAAAGGGTAAGGTTGACAAGCTTGATTATAGGGGCGTCGCTTGTATCGTCCAAGAGATCAGCGGTCTCTTCAATCTCCGAGATGATACTGTCACTGTCCTCTTCATCCATGTCATGAACAAACTGCTCGGGAGAGTCCTTGCTCAGATCATATGCGCGATTGATTGCAGACAATATCTCCGCGTTCGTCGTAAGCACCGGCTCTATACGATCAAGCCCGAGGATAATACGAAGGTCGTCCACGGGCTGAAACAGGAGCGGGTCATTCAAGGCGACTCTCGCTTCACCGGGACCTCCGATCGGGCAGATCTTGTTCCGTTTCAGATACTGTATCGGGACCGTCTTTATGTAATCGTCTTCCTCCCTTATGTCTCTCGGCAACGTTTTCACGTACGGCATACCAAACTGAGCGCTCAATGCCTTTAGAAGGTCCTCTTCCGTAATCGCCCCCGACCGAACAAGGATCTCGCCCCAACGTCCCCCCTTTTCCTCCTGTTCTTTCAATGCATCGGAAAGGAGATCCTCAGAAAGGGAGCAGGTTTCTTTCAATATCTCGCCAATCAGTTTCATATCACAGGTCTTCTTTCTCGTACATTTTGATGACGCCTTCCTCGACGCTGTTAATCTCTTCTTTTTTCTTATCGTATATCACTGCGGCCTCCGCCGGGTTTTCGACGATATGGGGTGTCAGAAATATGAAGAGGTTGGTCTTTTCCTCAAGGGTCGATACCGACTTGAAAAGCCAGCCCAGGCCGGGGATATCGCCAAGACAGGGGACCGTGTAAGTTGCATCATTCAGGCTTGTGCCGATGAGACCCCCGATAACAATGGTGTTCCCGTCCCTGACAATCACGGTGGTCTTAGCCACCCTCTTCAGGGTCGTGGGACGGTCCACCTGGGATTCTTCGGGAATCACCTGTGTAACCTCCTGGGACAACTGCAGACGGACAAACCTCTTCTGGTTGATCTGGGGCGTAACTATGAGGGCAAACCCGACATCTTTATATTCATAATTGCTGTAGTCCACATTGGATCCGGCTGCCGATGTGTCCCGTCTCGTGATATAGGGCACGTTTTTCCCAATCGTGATCTCCGCTTCCTCATTATCGCTCGTCATGATCTGGGGCGTTGCCAGGATCTGCACGTCCGAATCCTTTTTGTAGGCGCGAAGCACTGCTCCTATACTGAGAAACTCAATTCCCGCGATCGAAATCTTGTCGCCCAGGACCCCCAGAGCAAACCCGTCCGGAAGAACACCGGTCCCGCTGGAATCCACGCCCGGATACGGGACGTCTCCCGGGTTATTGCCTATGAACCCTGCGACATCCTTTCCGCCATAGCTGCCGATTTCGTCTGCAGCGTGCCACCGCACACCGATATCAAAGCTCTTTGTCATACTGACTTCCATAATCAGGGCCTCGATATAGACCATCTTTCGGGGGATATCGAGTTTTTTGATCACGTTTTCAAGCACAGTAAAGTCATCTTTATCTGCCATGATCACGAGGCTGTTTGTCGCCTTGTCGGCCACGATCTGGGCTTCCTTGGAAATGACCGGGGCCTTTCCTTTTGCAGGCCCTTGTCCCTGCTTCTCGGGAAGGGTTGTCAGCACGGTGGCGAGTTCTTCAGCATTGGCATTTTGAAGATAATAGACATGGATATCTCTTTCACCCGCGGGTGTTGCCTTGTCCAACAGTTCAATCAGGCGTCTTATCTTGCGAGTCTCGTCTTCCGTGCCAAAGATTATCAGGACATTTGTCCGTTCATCCGGCACAATCTTCACGGGCGTGATACGCTGTCCCGTTTTTTTCTTTGTCCTTGCGCCGGCAAAAACAGCGGTCAGGGATTTGGCAAGATTTGAGACATCGGCATGCTCCACGGGAATGACTGTAATCTCCTCCCCCACACCGATCACATCTATTGTATTTACTATTTTCAGGACACGTTCAATATTCGAAAGGACATCAGTCAGAATCAACATTCTCGTGGGAGGATAGGAAATAATCAGGCTGGTTTTTGACACCAGGGGGGTAAAAAGCTTTTTCAACTCGTCCGGGTTGGCATATTCAAGAGGAATCAACTGGGTTACAACCTTGTCCTCGGCGTCGATTCTCTCTTTTTTCAGGCGGGTCTCTATGCTCTTGCTCCGGGCATCAAGGGCAGGAACAATCTTAATGATTTCTCCGGCGGGAACAGCAGTGAATCCATGGACCTCCAGCACTGACTCAAAGACCTTGTATGCCTCCTTCACAGAGATCTTTTTTGGGGAAACAATAGTCACCTTCCCCTTGACTTTGTCGTCAACAACAAAGTTCTTTCCGGTCAATTCACTCATGAACTTGACAAAAAGAGCTATGTCCACGTTATTGAAATCAATATTCACAAAACGAGCTTTTTCCTTTTCTACAGCGACAGTTTTTCCCCCGGCAGGACTCTTCTTTGGTGGTGGGGGCGGCGTCGCCTTTTTCGGAGGTGTTGGCGTCGCCTTGGGCGGTAGTGGTGTTGGAGTCGCCTCGGGAGGAGGTGGTTCCTCGGGCAAAGGTCTTGGTGGAACAACGGTTTCCGGCCGCGCCTCGCCGGCCGCATGATCCTGAGGGGCGGAAGTTGAAACCCCCTCTTCACCCGTAATCCTTGCCCCAAACACAAGCGGCATTCCCGGCATTGCAAGGGCAAAGATCAATAAAATCGCACAGTACCTTGCCGATGACATCTTGTTCTCTTTTTGTTTGTCATTTCTCATTTGTCACTCGTCATCCTGTGATTTGCTGCTTCTTATTTCTCTTTCGCCCATTTCCATTACGTCCATCAGTTTATCATATTCCGCCTGCCCCCGCAGCCCGACCAAATCCTTGTCCATCCGTGCCCACTCTTTGACTCTCACATCAAGTTTGATTGCCATTTTCAGGCGCTTGAGACTCTCAGACAGGTTGTTGGTCCGGACATGGAGACATGCCAGATTGTAATGGGCGTCCACACAGTCCGGTTTCAGTTCGGTCGCTTTTTCAAAGAGCTTCCGAGCCTTGGGGTAATTTCCTTCAGACAGATAGATCACAGCAAGATTGTTCATCGCAGACACATTGTCCGGCGCGGTTTTCAACACCGCAAGGTATTTTTTCCTGGCATCCCCTGCCCTGCCGGTTCTCTGATAACGCAATCCTTCATCATACAGAATATGCGTGTCATTTTTGTCCCCTTGAAGAGTTGTTTTCGAGAGGATTACGGCAAGCAACGAGAGAAAAACCACGAAGCCAAGCGCCCATTTCCACAATGGAATCGACCGGCCCGTATTTGTTGCGGCAACCACTCCGTCATACGAGGCGGAAACGCCGTCTTTGTCCTTCTGCGCCTTTTTCAGGGCATCGTGTATATAGCTCATCGGGTAACTTTTATGCCCCTAAGGGCTCGCCCAAAAATAACACATTTTCTCATGCGTCGATCCATCCCGCACGGCTGCGTTGCTCGTCGGTCAAATAGCCTGTGCTATTCGCCCTTCTCGCGCCTTGCCATGCGGGCGCCTCAACACCTGAAAATGTAAATTTATTTTTGGGCGAACTCTAATCCGACATCTGATATAGTAGTCCTCTTGTTTTACTTCCTATTATACCGTCAGAAGCGAGGCCGAAATCGCTCTGAAATCTTCGGACCATCTCTTTTGTTTTCCTGTCATAGATGCCTGTCGGTTTCACGAGGTAGCCGTTTGCAGCAAGACCACGCTGGAATTCCAGGACACGGGGACCACTCATGCCCATGGCGTAGTTCCTGTCATCATACGTCTGCGATGAAAACCAGGATACCGTCCCGTCACAATGTTCAAGAATAAAACTCCTTGAGACATGCTGCTCATTGCCGGCGCTGTCAATAACAACCGCACCGCCTGCCGTAACCTCCGCTATTACAAGATAGGAGTCTGGGGAAACAAGATCCCTTTTTATTCGCATCTGAAAGGGTTTTCGAAACATGACATAAGACCCGGGTTCTATATTGAACCAGACAATACCTGCGCGGGCCCCATCATTGCCATACCCTTTTTCTCCCTTATACTGATGAAAAAGTCTGAAAAGCGAGGCAAAACTCGTCTCTTCATTCAACATAATTGATCCGTCTTTTTCTTCGACTGACGATGGCGCCTCCGAGTATGGCGCCTCCGGCTCGACATCAGATTGCTCTTTTGTAATCTCAACCGGCAGGCGCCAGACTATGCCTGACACAAGGACCGCCAGCAAAAACAGACCTGAAACAGGCGCTATGCGCTTTCCGACCCAGGCCTTTAAAGAATCGCCATAAAGAACATCCCCCCGGATATCCTTTATCGCTTTTTTGACAGTCTTCTTTGCGACGACAGGTTCATCCCTTGCGTAGGCTATGAGCAGTGCACGATCCGACACTGCATTAATTCTGCGGGGATTTCCTTTTGAATAGGCGTAGATCTCTTTATACGCCCCTTTCGAAAATATGCCATTCCCGCTTGCCCCGGCAATCAGGAGTCTGTGTGTTATATATGTCTGTATGTCCTCCATCTCAAGAGGCATCAAATCATAGCGGACCGAAATTCGTTCATTCAGCTGCCTCAATGCGGGGGCCGCGAGAATAGTTTTCAGTTCAGGTTGTCCGGCAAGGACTATCTGTATCAATTTCTCTTTTTCAGTCTCCAGGTTGGATAGCAGCCTGATTTCTTCGAGGAGGTTATGGGAAAAATTCTGGGCTTCATCTATCAGGAGGACCGCATTCCTTCCCTGCCTGAAGGTCTCAAGCAAAAACCGGTTCAGGATGTCGAGATGTTCCTTTTTTGTCCTTGCCTTTCCGTCTGTGTCAATACCGAATTCCTGGTTTATTGTAACAAGCAGTTCTTTATCTGAAAGAGAAGGATTAAAGATCAAGGCGATTTCCGCAAATGAATCCAAACGGGTAAGAAGCGCTCTTAAAAGCGTTGTCTTTCCTGTTCCGATCCCGCCGGTGATAACTATGAACCCCTTTCTTTCGTTGATTCCGTAAATCAGATGATCAAAGGCTTCCTTGTGGTGACGGGTCAGATACAGGTACCTTGGATCAGGAGTCAGATTAAAAGGATTCTCTTTTAGACCAAAGTATGAAGCGTACATATTTTAACCTAAAGTGAGCGATTAGCCTTTAGCTATTAGTTTAATGATTACAGAATGTCTTGCTATTACAAACTTTCACCCCTTGGGTGCAACTTCAAATTAACGTAATACCTTGATATTTCAAAGCTAAATGCTAATAACCAACAGCTAATCGCTCAAGTTAGGTTTAAATATGCCTAAGAAACGGGGACGGTTCCCCCCCTATTCAAAGGAGAAATTAAGGCTCTCTTTGTTTCCGTTCCTTGTAACCTCCAACGCGATTTCCCTGCCCAAATTCATGTTCTGATACAACTTGATAATATCTTCCGTGCTCTTTATCTCTTTGTTATTGACACTGTGAACAATATCCCCGTTTTTCAGCCCCATCTTATTGAACATGCTTCCCGGTTTGATTCGTGTGAGCCGAAATCCGTCCGGTTTCCCATCAGCAGAATGAGGTCTAATCCTTGCCTGAGAAAGAAGCGTGCCCACGTTATCAAGCGATTTTTTGATATCTGAACGAGCAAGGGATATGTGCCTGCCTTCCCTTGACGCCCCTCGTGCGCCACTGTCTGCGGCTCCCGGCCTCGGCTCTTCGTCCATGATGAGTATCTCATCATTATTTCCTACCGTTATGACACATTTTTTCCTCAGAATCTTTTTGAGTTCAGCCCCGCCGACAGAGTCCCCCACCTTGTAGATATCCTGTTTTTTTTTGGTTCCTTCTTCAATTATGGCGCAATCCCCATGCACGCCTCCTGTGGTGGTTCCGAGAAGAACAAGATCAAGGCTTGTCGCTTCCAGTCCCTCGGTCTCATCCTTTTCGGGCAACCCGGCTCCTTCTTTACTGCCGGAACGAAGGATATCTCTTTTAACAATCACATTGTATTCGCTGCGTAAGCGGTCTTGCCGCACATCAGTCTTGAGATCCCCTGCCGGAACGGTTCTGATCGGCTGATCCTCAAGAGATGAGCCGATTATCTTGTAAAAGATATTGACGCCTGAATAGATTACTACGCCAAGTATCGACAAAAACAATATTTTTTTGTAATGCTTCAACATAGGTCTTACATGAACCTTACCTTGGGTTCCCTTATCGTTCCCCTGACCGTAAAAGGTATCTTTTTCTTGTTGGTCCGCCCTCCCAGGAGCGTCAGGAGAGCGCCACTCAGATCGCCGTCTGCGGAAAAGGAATCAAGCGGTTCAATACTGCCACGGAGATTCATGACGCTGTTTTCCATTCTCCTTGCCAGCGTAATATTTCCGGAAAGGTCACAGAGAAACAGATCACTTTTGAATTTCAGTTTTTCTATGGTCAGCTTTCCGTTGGCAAGCTTTGCAACGGTCTCAACAGAGTGGAACTTTACCGGTCCCGGATCCAGGAACGGGAGCAGAAGCGCAACAGAACCATCTGACACGACAAGGGAAGACTCCCCCTTCCCCCGCATATATGCGCCGGATTTGTAATTGTACGTTATATCTCCGGCAAGCCTTCCCGTAATGACGCGACCGGCCAGATTTTGAAGCGCTGCTATGTCCTCAAGCGCTACGCCTTTAATATGAATATCCGTGTCAAAAGGCCCTGATGTGTCATATCCATCGAACCGGACTGCGCCGGCTATCTCGCCTTGATATACAAACGCCCTCAGGTCAAAGGCAACCCTTTCCGACACACAGGATCTGATATGTGGAAAAACCCTCAGCCGGTCCACCTTTAAGGCGCCGATATCCGGTCTCTCAGTCAACACGATCTCTCCACCTGAAAGCTCCAGTCCGATCGGAAGCGCGGGCCTGATCTTGTCTATAGCAAGGACAATCCCGCTGTCGGGGTGTGAAACAGACCGTTCAATATAGCTGACCAACTTTGCGCCGGGAAAAAGAAGATATAAAAAAACAAGGGTCAGGACAAACGTATACGCAAGATAGAAACCCCAGGATTTTATAAGGTTGCCTACTGATTTCATCAGCCACCTTCACCAATCGTCATCACCTGAAGCACGACATCAAGGTGCCGAGGCGGTTTTTTTTGCGCCTTGATGGAAGCCCTTCTGATCCAGACAGACCTTTCGGGATCTTCGACAACATAAAGATAGTCTGTCAGCTCTTCCAGGGAAACCCCGATCAGTTTCATCTCAACAGATGATTCAATATACGGGCCGCTTCCCGAGGAGGACGAGGGCTTCATGTACTTGATATGCTCTTTGACGCCTGAAGCTGCCGCCGTCTTTTCGAGATGAGCAAACAGGCTGAATTTTTTGTCTCTTTTCCCCAGGGTCGCAAGCATATTGTTTGACCCTGATTTTACTTGTTCATACTCGCTTTTGAGCCGGACTATCTCATCGAGCGCTTCCTGTTTGGTTTCAATGCCGCGTTCAAGACGATCGAGTTTTTCAACAAACGGAAACACGACTAACCCCAACAGGATAAAAGCGCCGACGGCCAATCCCGCTCCGACAACTAAATATTTTTCTCTTTTTCCCAGTTTCATGGTCTTTTGAGCGAACCCTTAAGTCGTGTTTTCCCGCTTTGAAAGTATCAGTTTAAACTCTACGCTTGTCCCGGAAGAATCAAGCTTGGCGGAACTGATGTCCACGCCTTTCCAATATGAGGATTTCTGCAATCCATTCTTTATGCTGTCTACCGTGTTGAAGTTATCCGTAGTTCCATTAAGTTGTATCATGTCAGGATCAAACACGACAGAGTTTATTTTGAAATCCGCGGCTTCAGGCATTAACCGGCTCAGGTCCGCCAGCATATCCATGACAGTCGCCCCTCCCACGCTATCACTCAGGATACCCTTCTTTGATCTTGCTTCAAGAATTCTGGATTTTAACTGCTGGACCGGATTTACAATGCGTTTTACGTCAGGCAGCGTATCCGTGAAAACCTGAATAACGGCGCTGTCCAGTCTGTCGTATTTTTTCTTGACAAGCCAGTAATCCGTACATGCGTTGGCAATGATACAGATAAGGACTACAGCAACGGCCGCGGCAATGCTTATAATATCATTCTTATAACGAACGAGACTCCCCTGCACCTGGAATTCTTCCTGCCTGAAATTGAATCCCTTTTCCTTCCTTGCAGCTCTTACGGCCAATGCAAGGGCATTGTTCATAAGCTCCGGGCGCCAGGGTTCTGTGCTACCCTGACCGTCTATCCGGATGGGGATATTTTTTTTCAGGTCCACATGTTCTGCGGGAATCCCGAAACAAGAGGAAAGGATATCCGCCGCGCCATGAACCATGACTCCGGTCCCATTCAGGTAGATCCTTTCAGGGCTGAAACCTCCCTTTTGAGCGGAAAAGGCCCGGGTAGTATTTTCCACCATGACGGAAAGCCTCTCAAATGCCTTTTTCGCAGGAGCAGTCACGTCAATAGCATCCGTGAGTTCCTCTCTCGGGTCCTGCCGGACAGGTGCATCTGTCATCGTCTGCGTGATATCGTCCGCGCCAAACGGAATGGAACGTACCATCTGGATGGTTTCGTCTCTCCAGAGGACCAATGTGGTCCGCACCCTGTCGATATCGAGCAGAATACCGCATGCGCTCCCCCCTTTTTCAATGAGGCAAAGGGCAAGAGGCACCCCTTCAACATCAACGATTTTAGGCTCTATTTCATATTTTTTGAGTGTCTCCAAGTAAGAACCCAGTTTTTCCCGTTCAACTGCAGCGGCAAAGACCTCGGTCTTCTCTCCCCCGGCAACTGTCAGGTAATCGACCAGGAGTTGTTCAATTGGAATAGGAAGAAACGGCTCGAGTTCAAATGGAAGGACCTTTCGAATCCTTTTTTCTCCGGCAAACGGGACCTTGAAATCCCGATAAAAGAGCAATCCGCTGGTAATAGACGAATTTGTGCTATCGCTCCTGAACCGATCATCTGCAAAAAGCTCTTTCAAGGAGCTTTCGATGTCGCCGTTTTCTTTGAACCCGACCGTGGCAAAGGCGCTCACACACAAGCCCTTCCCCCTGCCGGCAACCTGAACCGCCCTGATCATGTCTGTGGTGATATCAAGTCCAAGTGTTGTTTCATTCATTGCAGTTCAAATGGTCTCCAACATAGGTTGATAACTATCAATTCCTAACCTATCAAAGTTTATCTCAAATCCTCCGCATAATCAAGATATTTTGCCATGCCCTTCAAGGCGAAAGAAGATCATGTTGATTTTGTAGTCTCTTTTGTCGTACACTGCAAAATATATATTTCAAAACAATGTTTTTGCAACCCCCAGCTTCCTAAATCCAAAAGCAAAGGAGTAGAACTATGTCATTAGAACTGAAGTCGACGATTATGGACCTGTCTGTTCAGATAGACCAACTAAAGGACTATCTTTGACATAGAACAAAAAAAAGAACGACTTTGCGAAATTGAAAAGGAGATATCTGCGGACGGATTCTGGAATGATCCCGAAAAGGGTAAACCTCTTCTCAAGGAGCGCACAAGCATTCAGAATACAGTACAGAACTGGGAAACCATAAAAAGAGACCTGGAAGACGCCGAGATCCTGTTTGAACTTGCCATGGAAGAAGATGACAGAGAAACTATCGGAGAGGTGGGAACCGCTATAAATGCGCTGTCAGAAGCTGTGCGGCGGCTTTCCCTGACGCGGATGCTCGGTGGAGAAAAGGATGACTCCAATGCGATCGTCTCAATCAATGCAGGGGCCGGGGGGACAGAGGCCCAGGATTGGGTTGCGATGCTTCTCAGGATGTATCTGAGATGGTGTGAACGAAAAGGATACGAGATAAAAACCGTTGACCACCAGCCAGGCGATGAAGCCGGGATCAAGAGCGTAACCTTCACTGCAACAGGCAGGTATGCGTACGGTTATTTGAAGGCCGAAACAGGGATTCATCGATTGGTCCGCATCTCCCCTTTTGACGCAAGCAATAGAAGGCACACATCATTTGCGTCCGTCTTTGTTATGCCGGAAGTCGACGACACAATAGACATAACAATAGATGAAAAGGACCTCAGGGTCGATACATTTCGTTCAAGCGGCGCCGGAGGACAACATGTCAACAAGACCGACTCCGGAATACGCATCACCCACATGCCGACAAACATCGTGGTTCAGTGCCAGCAGGACCGCTCTCAACACAGAAACAAGGCCATGGCAATGACAGTCCTGAAAGCGCGGCTCTACGAACTGGAACAACGGGAAAAAGAGAAAGAGCTTCAGTCTCTGCATGACTCAAAACAGGAGATAACATGGGGAAGCCAGATCCGGTCATATACATTGCAGCCGTATCAGATGGTAAAAGACCACCGTATAGATCTGGCCATTGGAAACGTGACTGACGTCCTGGACGGAAACATAGATCCCTTTATAGAGGGAGTATTGCTTGCAGGGAGACAAAAAGCATGACAATCAAGGTGGTTAGATCTGTTTTTAAAAGGAGAAGCGCATGGAACATACAAAGATCACTGTATTGTGTGAGAACACAGCCGGGAGACCCATGGGGTTGACCGGAGAACACGGGTTTTCCGCCCTGATTGAAAAACACGGAGAAAAACTCCTTTTTGACACAGGACAGGGCATGTCGCTTGCCAATAACGCACACGTGCTGGGGGTCGATCTGACGCAGGTAAAAAGGGTTGTTCTTAGTCACGGCCATTATGATCATACCGGAGGGCTTCCTGCTGTGCTGCATCCGCCCCGGGGAGTCGAGGTCATTGCCCATCCGGCAATTTTTTCAAAAAAATACGCTGAAATAGAAACACCTGGCGGCAAACAGCGGATCTTCATCGGCATCAAGTATTCGCGAGACTATCTCGAAGACACGCTACAGGCCCGATTCAACCTGATGCGGGAGTTTTGCGAAATTGGACCCGGGATTTTTTTTTCCGGGGAAGTGCCGAGAAAGACGGATTTTGAACATCCGGACAAGAGGCTCAAGGCGGAGCATGACGGAGAAATCATTGACGATCCTCTCTTGGACGATATCAGTCTCTTGATCGAAACGGATCAGGGGCCTGTTATCCTGCTTGGATGCGCACATTCGGGCGTGGTCAACGTCATGAACCATTTTTCGGCTAAAACGGACCACACGAGGTTTCACGCCGTAATCGGAGGGACGCATTTAGGATTCATAAAGGGGCCTGGCCGGCCTCTCGAGAAGTCTATGGCCGCGTTTGATGACTATGCGGTGGACCTTGTTGCCGTCTCCCACTGCACCGGACAGGAAGCAGCGGCTCTGTGCTACAACCGGTTCGGGGACAGGTTCGCCTTTGCCTGCGCCGGTTGGAGCCATCTGTTTTAGGGACGGGGACGGAATAACTTTCGCGTTAAGGGCTCGGCCAAAAATAACTTGGTAGAATTTGCATCCGAATTTGCCGTAGATTTAATCGATCTGATTGAGCAAAACCGCAGGAATAGCGGGCTATTTCGAGGACTTTTGCGATTGAAGATCGGTTAAAGATATGGTGAAGTCGGGATGCAAAAATGCCAAGTTATTTTTTGCCGAGCCCTAAGGCCATAGATTTGGGTCATATCTGTTCGATCT
>MAXM01000177.1 GCA_001751015.1 Desulfobacterales bacterium C00003106 | reverse complement strand
GCCTGAAGCTGTGATGCATAGTTGAGGAAGTTATTTCGTCCCCGTTCCTAAGAGTTCGCCCAAAAATAAATTTGCATCTTCAGGTGTTGAGGCGCCCGCAGAGCAAAGCGCGAGAAGGGCGAATAGCAGTGCTATTTAACCGACGAGCAACGCAGCCATGCGGGATGGATCGACGCATGAAAACAGGGAGTTGTTTTTGGGCGAGCCCTAAGGGTTGGTTGCGCTTAAAACCGCTCTCGTCAGCTTCAGCGACTTATATCTGCACCCAGGGTCTATAGTATAGTTTTCATTGTATTGGAACGAAAGGATACTGAATACTTCAATGATAGGTAATTTGCTCAAAAAGATGTTTGGAAGCAAGAACGAGAGGGAACTCAAGAAAATGGCCCCTGTCGTTACCCATATTAATTCTCATGACGCCCAATTCAACGGATTGACCGATAATGAACTCAAGGCGATGACACCCCGTTTTCGTGAACGCCTCGAACACGGCGAATCGCTCGACGACCTCCTCCCGGAGGCATTTGCCGTGGTGCGCCAAGCCTCTATCCGAACCCTCAAGATGCGTCATTTTGACGCTCAGCTCATAGGAGGGATTGTTCTTCATCAGGGAAAGATCGCTGAAATGAAGACAGGTGAAGGAAAGACTCTCGCCGCCACCCTCCCTGTATATTTGAACGCTCTTTCCGGAAAAGGGGTTCATGTCGTGACGGTAAATGATTACCTTGCCAAAAGGGACACTGAATGGATGGGGAACATATACGCATTCCTCGGTCTTTCGGTCGGCAACATGGTCCACGGCCTTGATGACACAGCACGCAGGGAGGCGTATTCTGCTGATATCACGTATGGAACCAACAATGAATTCGGTTTTGACTATCTCCGCGACAACATGAAGTTCTCCAGACAGGATCTCACGCAGAGAGGGTACAATTACGCTATCGTGGATGAGGTGGACAGCATACTCATAGATGAGGCAAGGACACCTTTGATCATATCCGGACCCGCAGAAAAATCGACTTCACTTTATTATGAACTGAACAAGGTTGTTCCGCGTCTTCAGCCCGAAACACATTATACGATTGACGAAAAAGTGCGAAGCGTGGTTCTGACCGAAGAAGGGGTTGCGTGCTGTGAAAGTATCCTCAAGACTGATAACCTTTATGATCCCAAGAGCATTGAGATACTCCACCACCTCAACCAGGCATTGAAGGCCCACACCCTTTTTAAACGGGATGTCGATTACATTGTCAAAACCGGCCAGGTCATCATCGTGGACGAATTCACCGGCAGGCTCATGCCGGGAAGGAGATACAGTGAAGGGCTTCACCAGGCGCTTGAAGCAAAAGAAAACGTCAGGGTCGAAAATGAGAATCAGACCCTGGCTTCCGTAACATTTCAGAATTACTTCAGGATGTATGAGAAGCTTGCGGGAATGACCGGCACCGCCGATACCGAGGCCGCGGAATTCAAGAAGATCTATGACCTTGATGTAGTGGTAATCCCTACAAATGACCCGATGATCCGCCAGGATTTTCCCGATGTAATCTATAAGACCGAGGAAGAAAAATTCAACGCCGCAGCAAAAGATATCAAGAAACTGCACCATGCGGGACAACCGGTCCTTGTGGGAACGGTTTCTATCGACAAATCAGAAAAGCTGAGCCGTATGCTCAAAAAACAGGGTATCAAACACTCTATTCTCAATGCAAAGAACCACGAGAAAGAGGCGGAAATAGTGGCTCAGGCAGGCCAGAAAAATATGGTCACCATATCCACGAATATGGCCGGACGTGGCACTGATATTGTCCTTGGCGACGGTGTCACAGACCTTGGGGGACTTCATATACTCGGTACAGAGCGGCATGAAAGCCGGCGCATTGACAACCAGCTCCGGGGACGGTCAGGTCGTCAGGGCGATCCCGGTTCCTCGCGGTTCTATCTTTCCCTTGAAGATGAACTCCTTCGTATATTCGGCGGCGAGCGGATATCTTCAATAATGGACAGGCTCGGCATAGACGAAGGTGAACCGATCGAGCACAACATGATCAGCAAGGCCATTGAAAACGCCCAGCGCAAGGTGGAAGGCCACAATTTTGACATTCGTAAACATCTCCTTGAATATGACAATGTCATGAATCAACAGAGACAGGTCATCTATAACTACCGTCGTGAGGCGCTCAAAGACGGAAGCATACAGGGCCTGATGCAGGACATGATACAGGAGGTTATAGAAGAGACTGTCGGAGAACTCGTAGATGAGGATGGTCTTCCGGCAGATTGGGACATGAAAGGCCTGAAAGCCGTATTATTGGACAGGTTTGCCCTTGTGATCAAACCTGAATCGCTTTTTCCGGACGGCTTCACACAGCAACAGTTTCAGCAGTATGTCGTCGACGAGGCATTGAAACAGTATCAGGAAAAAGAAAAACAGATAGGCACTTATGGCTTTCACCACCTTGAGCGGACCATCCTTTTACAGACGGTGGATAGTATCTGGAAAGACCACCTCCTTGCCATGGATCACCTGAAAGAGGGGATCGGCTTGCGTGGATATGGTCAAAGAGACCCTCTCCTGGAATATAAGCAGGAAGGTTTTACAATGTTTCAGACCATGGTCCGCCGCATAAAAGAAGCGACCATCAGCACACTCTTTAGAATTAAGGTTCGTCGGCCGGAAGAGATTGACCAGATGAACAGATCACGGGACCAGAAGATGACCCTGTCACACGGCGACGCTCCTGCCAGGGAACCGGTCAAGCGGAAAACCGGCAAGGTGGGCAGGAACCAACCATGTCCGTGTGGAAGCGGTAAAAAATACAAGAAGTGTTGCGGGAGGACATAGCAGTGAACGATGTGCAAGTACCCGGCTTTCTCGCTGCGGCGGGATCCGCCGGTCTGAACAAAAAACGCGAAAAAGACCTTGGAATCATTTTTTCCAGGGTGCCCGCCACGGTAGCGGGCGTCTTTACCCGAAATCTGATCAAGGCAGCTCCCGTCCTTCTGGATATGGAACGTATTCATTCCGGAAGGTGCCAGGCGATTGTCGCAAATAGCGGCAATGCCAACGCATGCACTGGCGATCAGGGCATGAAGGCCGCCAAAGCCGTGGCCAGAGCAACAGCTGATGCGCTGCAAATAGATGAATCTCTCGTCATGGTTGCTTCCACTGGTGTTATCGGAAAGGTTTTGGAAACCCGGGGAATTGAGGCAGCCCTCGGAGGCATCGTCCGCAAGCTCGATCCATCAGGGCTCCCGGACGTTTCACACGCAATCATGACAACAGACAAGGTGCCTAAGATAGTCTCAAGAAAAGGAAGCATATCAGGAAAGGAGTTTACAGTAACGGCCATGACCAAAGGCGCAGGCATGATTCGACCTGAC
This sequence comes from Desulfobacterales bacterium C00003106, assembly GCA_001751015.1. GTDB lineage: Bacteria > Desulfobacterota > Desulfobacteria > Desulfobacterales. Next base: position 7,237 of record MAXM01000177.1, on the reverse strand, counting down.
ATGGCCACGATGCTTTGCTTTGTCTGCACCGACATTGCGGCCCCAAGGGATATTCTGCAGGAATCATTAACAAAGGCTGTTAACAAATCTTTCAACATTATAACGATTGATGGAGATACGAGCACAAATGATACGGTCCTGCTGCTGGCGAACGGCTTGTCCGGCATCACGCTCAACTCCACGGAATCGCTGGAGGCTTTCCAGGATCTGCTTGACGCGCTTTTGATTGAACTTGCCCGCATGATCGTAAGAGACGGCGAGGGGGCCACCAAGCTTATCAACATCAATGTCGAAGGTGGGGCAACAACGAGCGACGCATTTGCTGTGGCTGCGACCGTAGCCGACTCCACCCTTGTGAAAACCGCTATCTACGGCGAGGATGCCAACTGGGGACGTATTCTGGCGGCAGCGGGCCGGGCCGGAGTTCCTCTTTCTCCCGCGGCCATAGATATCTATTTCGATGATATATGCATGGCAAAATCCGGCCAGGGCATGGGAGCAACAGCAGAGGCCGCCGTCACAGAGGTTTTGAAGAAAGACGAGTTCACGATTACAATAGATCTGAATGCCGGAAAGAAAAAGGCCCGGGTAATAACCTGCGACCTCTCTCTTGATTACGTGCGGATAAACGCCGACTACAGGACATGATAGGCCTTTAGCGCCCTTCAGGCTATTGCTCGCGGAAATGCCCTTGCCTTAGGCTGATACCTTTGTTAACATATTAAAACAGGTAAGCGTTCACGCGTTGAAATTGGAAAGTAGAAACTGGGCGGAGATGAGTTGTTGCTATATTCATTCGCTCGCAACAATATAAAGACATGGCCTGTTTTCGGCAAGGTTATAGGTTGATTTATGCCTGTTTATGCATACAAAGCCCTTGATGATCGCGGAAAAAACAAAAATGGTATCACGGATGCCGAAAGCCTTGTCGCCGCGCGGCAAAAGCTAAGGAACTCCGGGCTCTTCCCTGTAGAGGTGCAAGAGACACAGGCTGAAACCCGGATATCTTCGCGACAACAGGTTGAATTTATTAAGTTTTTTAATAGAGTTAAGGCCTCTGATATCACGGTGATGACCCGGCAGCTTGGGATACTGCTCGGCGCAGGCCTCCCTTTAGTCACATCCTTGAACGCATTGATCCAGCAGACCACCAAAGAGTCGTTGGCAAAAATTATTGTGAGAATCAAGGAAGACGTCAATGAAGGTCAGAGTCTCGCTGCGGCCCTGTCGCGTTATGAAAACGTGTTTTCTCTGTTTTATATCAACATAATACGGGCAGGGGAGGCATCCGGAACACTCGATGTGGTCCTTAACCGTTTGGCGGAACTCAGAGAGAAGCAACAGGCCCTTGCGGGAAGAATCAGGGCCGCTCTCGCGTATCCCGTGTTTATGTTCCTTATCGGCAGCTTTATTCTGATCTTCCTGATGACCTTTATTGTGCCGAGAGTTACGCAGGTCTTTGAAGAGATGAAACAGGCCCTTCCCATACCGACCGTCATCTTGATTACAGTCAGTGATTTTCTGAAATCGTTCTGGTGGATAATCATTCTCCTGATTGTGGGAGGAACCATAGCCCTTTTCAGATTTACAAGAACACCCAAGGGTAGATTACTGCGAGACCGGGTTATCCTCGCCTTTCCGGTTTTTGGCGACCTGAAGCTGAAGGTGCTGATTTCACATTTCACACAGACCCTCGGGGCGCTTATTCAAAACGGAGTTCCGCTTTTGTCATCGCTTGAAATCGCAAAAAACATCGTCAATAATTCCGTAATCGCAGATATCATACAAAAAGCCCGCGAGGATGTAAGTGAGGGGAGAGACCTCGCCTCAGCGCTCGCTACAGACGGCATATTTCCGCCGATTGTCGTGCAAATGATATCAGTCGGAGAACAAAGCGGAGAGCTTGAGCAGATGTTGTTTCATGTTGCCGCGGCCTACGAAAACGAGGTGGAGTCGAATATTGTGGCCATGACGTCCCTGTTGGAACCGGTAATGATATTGGCCATGGCCGTAGTGGTCGGGTTTGTGGTTACCGCCATACTCCTCCCGATTTTTGAGATGAGCCAACTAATAAGATAAGGAACGTGGAGATTATTTATTTCCGAGTTCCTAAGCCCAATCTGTGGAGGAAACTATGAAAAGAAATATTACAAACAGCCGAGGATTTACGCTTCGCATGGCAAGGCGCGAGAAGGGCGAATAGGAGGAAACTATGAAAAGAAATATTACAAACAGCCGGGGATTTACGCTTATCGAATTGATGGCGGTTATCATCATTCTCGGCATACTTGCCGGTCTGATTATTCCACGCATCATGGGGAGTCCCGAAGAGGCCCGGAGAATAAAAGCGACCCTCCAGATCGAAAGCCTGGAAACAGCGCTTAAGATGTACAAACTTGACAACGGCGTATATCCTTCCACGGAACAAGGGTTGCAGGCATTAGTAGAACCTCCATCTGTAGGAATTCTCGCTAAAAGATGGCGCGAGGGTGGGTATCTCGAAAAAGGCCGAATTCCCAAGGACCCATGGAAGAATGAATTTGTTTATTTATCCCCAGGCATAAACAGCGATTATGATCTCTCTTCATATGGCCCTGACGACCAGGAGGGAGGAGAAGGGATTAATGCGGATATCAATAATTGGGAACTTTAATGGCAGTCACGCGCTGTCAAAAGGGTACACCCTGCTTGAACTCGCGGTAGTTATGGTCCTGATCGGCATTTTCCTTGGTTTTTCCGTTCCCAAACTCAGGCAAAACCTCTTTTCGAGCGATTTAAAATCCTCTGTACGCATACTGAAGGGCCAAATCGAACAATTACGAACTGATGCGGTTCGCCGACACGAGGACCTTGCGTTAACTATTGATATCGATTCCAACAGCTACCGGGTTGTTCCTTCGCGCACGAAAGACCCGGAACAGAAAGAGGTGACTCCCATTCAACTGCCGTCCGGGGTTGATATTACGCGCGTTGATTCTGCGGAGCGAAAGGTTACGGTCGGCTCAACCAAAATAATCTTCTCCAGGAAAGGATACGTCTCTGAATCCCTGATCCACCTGACTGACAGAAGCGCCACGGCGTATACCATCCTTATCCGTCCATTTCTTCCAAAAGTGCGGATAGAAAAGTTGTCTGCGCGATGAAGAGAGACCCCCTTCATACCGGTTTTACTCTCCTTGAGGTGATGGTGGCAATAGCCATTCTCGCCATAGCCCTCGTAGCAGTATTAAGATCCCAGGCACACACTGTGTTTGTCGCGGGTGAAGCCCGCCTGTCAACTACGGCGTCATTGCTGGCGCAAAGCAAACTCGCTGAAATAGAAAGCAATAGGGAAGACTCCACACAAGGAGACTTTGGTGAAGATTTCCCTAACTACTCCTGGGAAACAAGCATCCGGAAAACCGAATTAAAGCAGTTAAGGGAAGTGATCCTAACCATCAAATGGCAGGAGCAAAGCCTAACGCGTGAATACAAGGTGTCGTTTTACCAATATGTGGAACCAGTGGATTAAGAAAAAACAGGGTCACAACACGGGGTTTACCCTTTTTGAAATACTGATAGCCATATTCATCCTCGGGATTGTGATTTCAACAATATACGGCGCCTACTCCGGCACATTCAGTATCGTGGATACTGTCACGCAGGAGGCGGAGATCTATGCCATGGCGCGGATTGCCACAGAAAGGATTGTGGAGGATCTGGAAGCCCTGTATCTTCCCATAGACATACCAAGCGATGATTCTCCCAACCCCTATGGACTTATTACAAAAGTGGGTATGGGAGATGAGGACTTTGGGGGTTTGATATTCACATCTACAGCGCACATTTCTTTCACCGGACAAGCGCCTGACGGAATGATTGCGCGGATTGCGTACTTTCTCAGGAAAGAAGACGACAGCGAGGTCTTTGCCCTTTACCGGATGGATAAACTGAGTCCGGGCGGCGGCCTTGAAGATGAGATGTCATCAGGAGATATCCTCTGTGAGGACCTGAAGGGTGTTGAATTTGTGTACTATGACGCAAAGGGAGATCCACACGAAGCATGGGATTCCGGCTCTGATGAGTGGGGAAATCGTGTTCCCGCCATGGTCACCGTGAAACTGCTGTTTGCAAATCCTTATAATCCGGATTCGCCGTATCTTTTTTCAACCGGTGTTGCAATACCCGCCGGGCTCAGGGGACAGGGGTGAAGAAATATTTACCGGACAACCGGGGGATTGCATTAATTCTCGTCCTCATGATTATTTCGATCATTGTTGTGGTAACCCTTGATTTCCATACTGATATGCGCTCTGAACTCACCGCGGCCGCAAACGTACGCGATGGTATCATGCTTCGTTACCTTGCCAAATCAGGGTTTAACCTCGCCATGGCCTTACTGGCAAAAGACGCTGAGGATGATGAAAATCCATGTGACACACTCCGCGAATATTGGGCTAATACCGAAGCTGTTTCAGCGGTCTCCTCCATACTGCCAAACTCCGAGGGTCTTCGTATTACCATGAACATCTCCGACTTCTCCGCAAGGATACAGATCAACAGCCTTGTAACGGAAAACGGCGGTTTTAATGACCTGCAGAAGACGACTCTTGAACGGTTCCTGAACCTTCCGGAGTTCGAACTTGATGAAGACACGGTAAGGTCCATGGTAGACAGTATCAAGGACTGGATTGACGCCGATGATGATGAAACCGACTTTGGTGCGGAGAACTCCTATTATCAAGCACAGGATACTCCCTACGCATGTGAAAACGGCCCAATACAGGCTATTTCATCCATTCGCAAGGTGAAAGGATTTGTAGATATTCCACAAGAGATATTTGACAAAATCGCCGATCAGTTGACCACATACGGCGACGGCAAGATCAATATAAATACAGCAGACCTCCCGGTTCTCCAGTCCCTGTCGGACGGAATAACCCCGGCTCTTGCCGAAGACATCATCACCCATCGCCAAAACGAAACAAACGATCTCTGTGTGTCCTGGTATAAGGACGTGCCCGGCATGAATGTTGAGCAGATCCCCCCTGACCTGATTACGCTTAAGAGTTCGTTCTTTGAAATTTCGAGCGCGGCGACTGTCGATGTTCAACAAGGAGCCATCTCGTTGACCAAATATGTTAAGGGAGTGGTTAATCGATTGGAAAAGGATGGAAAAAAGCGAATTGATCTCATTTACTGGCAGATTGATTGACGGGCTGTGACTTAATTCCCCTTGAAGTCAGAGAACCGGTGACAGCATCTCTCTTGCGTGGTCAAGGGTCTTTTCCGAGATATCAATCCCGCCCAACATCCTCGCTATCTCTGTCACGCGGCCTTCCCCGTCCAATCGGTCTATGGTGGCGCAAGTCATTTCCTTCTCCACCTTCTTTGATATTCTGAAATGATGATCTCCCAGGCTTGCAATCTGTGGAAGATGGGTTATACATATAACCTGGTGGTGTTTTGAAAGCTGCTTCATTTTCTGTCCCACTGTTTCGGCGACCCCGCCTCCGATCCCGGAATCTACTTCGTCAAACAGTATGGTTCCAACATCATCTCTATCTGCAATTATTACCTTTAATGCAAGGATAATCCTTGATAATTCGCCTCCTGAGGCTATCTGCACAATGGGTTTTGTTTCCTCGCCAACATTAGCAGATATTAAGAAAGATATCCGGTCAAGGCCTGTTTCATCGATTACCATCCCTTTTGTCGTGAGGTAAGGGCTGCAATCCACACTGTCCTGTTTTACGTGTTCAAAGAGGATTTCGAATCTAACCCCCTTCATCTCAAGAGATCGCAACTCATCTTCCACCATTTTTTCAAGCGTTCCCGCCCACTTCTTACGCTTTTCCGAAAGAGATACTGCAAGCTCGGATATACTCTTATTTTCTACTAAAAGCTTATCTTCCAACCTTGCTGTCGTCTCAGACGAATCCTGTAATTGCTCAAGCTTTTTTCTTATTGTATCAAGATAAATAAGGATATCTTCTATGGTCTTGCCATACTTCTTTTTTAGTTTGTAAATAGTGTTCAACCGCTCTTCGATCTCTTCCAGCCTGTCAGCATTGAATGACACCATCTCTATGTACGAACGGAGTTCAGCAACACAGTCTTCCATGCTATAGGCTGCTGAAAAAACGTCTTGCGCAACCGGGTTCAGTTTCGGGTCGATCTTTCCCATATCTTCGATATCTTTTGCCACCTCTGTCAACCATTCCACAACCGACCCTTCTGATCCATACAACCGCTCAATACACCTTCCAATTGTTGCATATATTAACTCGGCATTCTTTAAGCGATTTTTTTCCTGCTCTATTTCGCTTTCTTCTTCTTCGGAAGGGTTTGCCTGTCGTATCTCTTCCTGCTCAAATTCAAGCAGTTCTCTTTCGTGTTTATTCTGATCCCTCCTTTCCACTTGATTTTTGAGTTTTTTTGCAAGGCTGACTATTTGCGCATGACAATGACGCACTTCTTCTCTCTGTCGTGTCAGGCCTGCAAATTCATCCAATATGCCAAGGTGATTTTCTGATCCGAGAATGGTCTGATGGGCGTGTTGCCCGGATATGTTTACCAGTTTTTCGGTAATTCTTGCCATCATCTGAAGTGTGCAGGAGTGGCCGTTAATAAATGCCTTGTTTTTTCCGTTCCTTGCCACTATCCGCCTTACAATTAAACCTTCTCTGTGATCAAGGCCCTGGGCCTGCATTGCCTGTATAGCTTCGCTGTTTCCTAATTCAAAAAAGGCCTCGACTTCGGCGTATTCCTTGCCTGTCTTTATAATATCTATTGACGTCCTTCCCCCTAAAATAAGCTTCACGGCGTAGATGATTATCGACTTGCCTGCGCCGGTCTCTCCGGAAAGAACAGTAAATCCTTCTGAAAAACCGATATGAATATTATTAATGATTGCAAAGTCTCTGATGGAAAGATCAACAAGCATGGCTGATTGTTTTCCTTATGGATAATCAGATGTTGAAATGGTTAAGGGACTCGGGAATAAATAATTGTCAGAGATTGCGCAGAATTTTGGTTCGTATTCAAGGGGCACTATACGGTCGGCTAAGGAAATCTTGATTGTCGATTACCTTTGGTATTTCGTAGCCTTCTTTTGTTTCCTCAGTATAAAACTCTTCGGTTATTCTATACGCCAGGCTTATTTTCCGATTGGCGATAAGCGGAAATGTTTACTGATGCCCTTAAAATCCTTTAGCCGGAATGCTTGTGTGCCGGATAAGAGCTCATGGTTTATCCT
>MAXM01000176.1:1131-3274 GCA_001751015.1 Desulfobacterales bacterium C00003106 | reverse complement strand
ATCGCTCAACTTAGGTTTAATCAATCGTTCTGAAAAAGAAGAATTTCTTTTCCCCTGCATTCAGGGTTGTTTCGCCCAAAGAGATCTGTCTGACTACTCGTCCCGTTTTGTTGAGCAAAGACGCAACTATTTTGTAACTGCCCGGGTCTACGTTGCATGTTCCTATTCTGATCTCCGCGGGAAGTGTCTTCCAGCAGCGAAGATCGGCCTGTTCGGTGACTGCGGCGGCAATGTTTCCCAGAAGTCCCACAAAGTCGGCGGCAAGTTCTCCCTGCTCCTTTTTGGCGATTCTTTTCGCTTCTTTCGTGGCGAGGTATTTTGCTGTGGCGCGGGCGATCGCCTTTGCAGCGATACGGACCTTTCTGTTTTCAAGGCTTTCTACGGCGATTGCAGCGATATTTTCCCCCAATTCGGTCTTTGCCTTTGTTGTCTTCCCGGTTTCCATGTCGGTAAGCCTTATGATGGAAGAACGGATATTGTAAGGCCTTAGTCGATATTGCGGAAACACGATTTTCATGACATATCCATCAGGCATAGGAGCGTATATAGCCCCTGCCACCTTTTCCGGGGACTTCCCGTTATAGTGTATGAAATACAACTCCGCCTTTTGTTGCTTGTCCGAAAGGGACAAGGCATTTGTAGATCCGTATTTCTTTTTGTATGACCTGAATTCTTCGCCGCCCATAAAGCCTGCCATTGTAAGCAGATTCTTTTCAAGAGAGATGGGGACAGGGGTCTTGTAATTCAGCCAGTAGTTTCCTGCATAGATCTGTTCCGCGTTTTCGTAGGAAATGAAGGCGTCATTCAGGTCTTCCATGGTTCCGCCGATTTCATACAGGATTCCCATAAGATACCGGACAAAGGCATCTTCGTTGTATCTGTTTTTCTTGTCAGGCGGATAAGAGCTGTTAATGAGATTCAGCTTCGAATCCACCTTTCGCGCCTCGACAAGGGCCTCATCAATTTCGCCGATTTCAAGATAATCCAGCGCAAGAAAGAGATTCAGCATAACGTTCTCAAAGTCTTCACCCTTGTACGGAGCCATAGTGTCGTTGATAATAAAGGTCGTTGCCTCTTTTGAGATGGAGGTGGTATATAGTTCTTCTATTATTCTTTCAGCCTGAAGCAGCATTTCAATGCTCTCTTCGGGCCTTCCGGCATAATGCGCAAGGGTTCCTGTGTCAGCATAAAAGAGCGCCGCACTATTTTCCGTATATTCCTCCCTGTTTTCTTCGACAAGAGCGTATGCGCCTTGATAATCGCCGTCGGCCACCATCTGATCGACCTTGTGATGGAACCGCAGGTCAGGAGCGCATGACGCCAGGAAAAGCAGGATTGCAACAGGAAGGAGATAGGATTTCATCGTAGACTTACCACTTCACGCCCGGCCTTTCGACCAGCTTCTTGATCTTTTTTTCACCGATCCATGCCTTTCTGTTAGATTCGAGATTGACCAGCTCGAGATTCACCTGATAAAATATAAGATATTTGCCTTTTACCTGATCCTTTGCGGTGTTGATCGAGCCCTGCAAGGCAAAGTCCGCGCCTATCTCCTTGCCGAATGACTTTGATGTCTCGGCGTTTGTAAATCCGAGCGTATGTTCGGTTCTCTCTTCCCTCAGCTCCTTTCTTTCATCCTTTGATGCCACAACATCGACCATGCCGGAGTTTATAAAGGCCCTTTCCAGGTCTTTTGTAAACAGTTGTGTGTTGATGTGTTCATGGCTCCTGTTGCTCACGCTCTGCACTATGACCACCGGAGGCTTGCCCTGATGTTCTTGAAAAAACCTGTTGAGCCACGGCTTGCCGAGACAATCAGATATCATGGCCTCAGATACCATCCGGGAGTCAGTGTCATTCCATCTCCCGCTCAGATCAACGTTTTCTGCGACATCCATGCGCGTCACCTTTGGACTGGTGGCGCAGCCTGCCGCCATGACAGCCATTCCCAAGATGATCACACAAGAGATTATTTCTTTGTTTTTCCACATGGTTTCCTCCTTTGAGCAGGCAAGACATGCAATTGCTTTTTCCTGCCGCGTCTGTTAGAAAGATCTGAAGATGTATTGAAAGAATTGAGCATGACTATTCCTTAGGAACGGGGACGAAATAATTTCCTCAACTATGCATCACAGCTTCAGGC
>MAXM01000176.1:0-1114 GCA_001751015.1 Desulfobacterales bacterium C00003106 | reverse complement strand
TTATTCCGTCCCCGTTCCTTAGTATATAAGAACGAAGAAACGAGAGTGTCAAGATATTAATATGTTATTATGAAGATACGCTTGATTGTTGTAGGAAAGACCAAACCTCCATATCTTGCCGAAGGTATCAGAGACTACATAAAGCGGTTGAAGAGGTATGGGGCTGTCGAGATTGTGGTGGTGAAAGGTGTGCCGGAAAGATCTGACCGGAACAAGAAGCTCGTCCTGGAAAAGGAAGGAGAGCGTATTCTTTCAAAGATCGACAAGGGGAGCTTTGTGATAGTCCTTGACAGGGCAGGGCGTTTGATTACCTCCGAAGAGCTGGCAGGGGTCTTCAGGCGTTATCAGGACAGAGGAGTGCGGTCATGGACCTTTGTTATCGGAGGAGCGTTGGGGCTTGCGCCGGATGTGATAAGAAAAGCGAACATTTTGCTTGCCATCTCAAAGATGACGTTTACTCATGACATGACCCGCCTTATACTCGTAGAACAGATATACAGGGCAATGACGATCAACCAGGGGACCCCGTATCATAAATGAATGATAATCTCGCAAAAAGCCGCAACTACTTGTCAGCGAAAGATAATTGTGATAGCAATAGCAGGAATCTTTCAACAGGAAATCCGGAGGACGAGATGAAGAATGCCGATGAGCAGATTCTGAAGGTATCCAAGGAGATTGTGGTAAAATTCATTGAGGTGGGACGCACGTCTCCTACGAATTTTGACAGCATATTCAAGTCGGTTTATAAAAGCGTCAAAGAGGCCGTTCAGGAGACTGAATAGGGACATGCTATGAGTTGGGAGAATCTTTATGATACACTGCTGAACATATTGTACACGCAAACGGGCCTTTTTTCTTTGAATTACAAAATCGCTATCATGTGGGGAATCGGGCTCTTGTTTGTCTACCTCGCGGTGGCGAAAAAATATGAGCCGCTTCTTCTCCTGCCGATCGGTTTCGGTATCTTTCTGGTCAATTTTCCGTTGACTCCACTGATGGGCGTTGACGAGAACGGGAAGAGAGAGCTGTTGAACATTCTGTTTCATTACGGGGTTGAATGGGAGGTGATCCCGTGTCTCATCTTTCTCGGACTCGGGGCCATGACCGATTT
>MAXM01000175.1 GCA_001751015.1 Desulfobacterales bacterium C00003106 | reverse complement strand
AACAAAAAGATCGATTCGCTAATCCTGTAGGGTTCGCGGTTTACCAGGGAATAGAAGGGATCTTTGATCAGGTGTGTCACGAGATCGATCCGGACACCATCAACTCCTTTCTCGACAGGATTGTCAGGGTCAGGGCGATCCAGGAGTTCTCTCCATCGCAGGCGGTCGGATTCATCTTCCTTCTGAAGCATGCAATCAGGGAGGAACTGAAAAAGGAAATCCGGAAAAACGGATATGTCCGCGAGATGCTGAACATCGAGACAAAGATAGATGAACTTGCGCTTATGTCTTTTAATATCTATATGGAATGTCGCGAGAAACTCTATGATATAAAGTTCAACGAAGTGAGAAATAAGACGTACAGTCTATTGAAGAAGGCGAATTTCCTCTATGAGATCCCGGAAACGCTTTCGGATATTAAGGGAGCTTATTGCCCCGGAAAATGTGGAAGTTAGGGACTATGATATATAACGGGGAAGTTATTTCGTCTCCGTTCCTAAGGACAGAAGTTCAACATTAACAGTCTAATTGAAAGCGAGGTAAGAGCATATGAGAGTTTTGTTTCCCGCCCTGGCAGTCGTAGTAGGACTCATTATACTTGCTTCTCTGGGGGCTGCGCTAGGCTTGGACGCCATTTTCGGAGTGCTGGTGCCTTATGCGGCATTCGTTACCTTCGTCTTCGGATTCATCTATCGCATTGTGAAGTGGGCGCAAGTGCCTGTTCCATTTCGTATCCCTTCAACCTGTGGGCAGCACAAATCGTTCCCATGGCTGAAGAACCGAAGCAGGATCGATAACCCGTCGAGCTGGCCCGGAGTAGTCGTACGGATGTTCCTCGAGATCTTCTGTTTCCGTTCCCTTTTCAGAAACACAAAAGCAGAAATACACTATACGCCCTTCAGCGCAGACCCGCCTAAGGTGGTCTATGGATCGGCCAAGTGGCTCTGGCTTGCAGGGCTGGCGTTTCATTGGTCGTTCCTCCTGATTGTGGTGAGGCATTACAGGTTCTTCACAGAGCCGATACCCTGGCTGGTGCAGTTTCTTGAAAGCCTTGACGGGTTTATGCAGTTCGGGGTGCCTGCGCTCTACATGACCGATGGACTTATCCTCGCGGCCGTGACCTATCTCTTCATCCGAAGGGTCGTTGTCCCGCAACTTCGTTATATCTCACTTCCTGCTGATTATTTCCCTCTCTTTCTGATCTTTGGAATTGTTGTGAGTGGAATGTTGATGCGGTATATCACGAGAATAGACGTGGTAGGGGTCAAGGAGTTGGCTATGGGTTGGGTCACGCTTCATCCGACCGTGCCTGACGGGATCGGTATCATGTTTTACATACATCTGCTGCTTGTAAGCGTTCTGCTTGCCTATTTTCCGTTCAGCAAGCTCATGCACGCGGGGGGAGTCTTTTTGAGCCCCACGAGAAACCTTGCCAACAACAACCGGGTGAAGCGACATATCAACCCCTGGAATTATCCTGTCAAGGTTCATACGTATGAAGAGTATGAGGACGAATTCAGAGATCTAATGAAAGAGGCTGGAATTCCAGTGGAAAAGGAGTAGAGAATGGCAGTTAAAAAACAACCCAAGCCAGATGAAATGGCGTATTACAAGCACAATGAACTCTTGCAGGTGGACTATACCCCTCCTGACATAGGATGGATGGATACGCTGCCAGTCGATTTCAGGCCGGGTACGTGGATCTATCCTGCAAAGGCGAAAAACCTCAAGATTCTTGATATGCCGAACCCGAGGGAGTGGTCTCCGACTGACGAAGATTGGAAACTTCCTGAAAACTGGAAGGAGATAATCATTAAGGGGATGGCGGAGCGGCTTGAGAAGTATCGTTCCTTTAAGCTCTTCATGGATATCTGTGTAAGATGCGGCGCTTGCGCCGACAAGTGCCACTTCTTTATCGGCGGCGGAGATCCGAAGAACATGCCTGTGCTGCGGGCTGAGCTTGTCAGGTCGGTATACAGGAAGTACTTCACCTTCGGCGGCAAGTGGTTCGGCAAGATTGCAGGGGCGCGAGAGCTTACGATAGATGTAGTCAAGGAATGGTTCTACTATCTCTTTCAGTGTACTGAATGCAGGCGTTGCTCGGTCTTTTGCCCATACGGGATTGACACCGCGGAAGTTACGATGATAGGCAGGGAACTTCTCGTGGAGGTCGGCTGTCACGTCAACTGGGCCATTGAACCTGTCGCCAACTGCTTCAGGACGGGCAACCACATGGGAATCCTCCCTCACGCCTACAAGGATATGACCGACTTTCTTCTAGAAGAGATAGAGGATGTCACGAGTGTCAAGATGGAAGCGGATTTTAACAGGAAGGGCGCGGAGATACTCTTTATCACCCCTTCCGGCGACATCTTCGGCGACCCCGGCATATTTACCTTCATGGGGTATCTGACGCTCTTTCATTATCTCAAGGATAAGGGGCTGGATATCACGTGGTCTACGTATGCCTCTGAAGGCGGCAACTTCGGACTTTTTACCTCGCATGAAATGATCAAGAGGCTTAACGCCAAGATGTACGCCGAGGCAAAGAGGCTGGGGTGCAAATGGATACTGGGCGGCGAGTGCGGCCATATGTGGAGGGTGATTAACCAGTATATGGACACTATGAACGGGCCTGCGGATTTCCTCGAAGAACCGGTTTCACCTATTACCGGCACAAAGTTCGAGAACGCAAAATCCACAAAGATGGTGCATATTGCGGAATTTACCGCAGATCTCATCAAGCATAACAAGCTGGAACTCGATCCGAGCAGGAACGATCATATCAATGTGACCTTCCATGATTCGTGCAACCCGTCAAGGGCGATGGGAATCCTCGAGGAACCAAGATACATAATCAAGAATGTGTGCAATAACTTCCATGAGATGCCGGAAAACACCATCAGGGAGCAGACCTTCTGCTGCGGCGGAGGTGCAGGCCTCGGCACAGAGGAGATGATGGAGATGAGGCTGAGAGGCGGACTCCCCAGGGGCAATGCTGTCAGGTATGTGCGGGACAAGTACGGTGTGAACCGGCTTGCCTGTATTTGCGCGATTGACAGGGCGACCCTTGTGACTGTCTGCGACTATTGGGCCCCGGGTGTGGAGGTGACCGGCATTCACGAGATGGTGGCAAACGCCCTGATATTAGACGGAGAGAACAAGGACCGGAAAATAGGATTCCGTATGGAACCTCTAAAAGGAATGGAGGGTGAGGAATGATGTATGATAAAAAACTGATCATCCCCGGGCTTGTCATATTTGTCTGGCTCATGACGCTGCCGTTCTGGTATAATTCCGGAAAGGCCACGGCCGCGCCGGAAGTCAAGATCGATACCCCGGTCATTCAGGAAATGGCCGAGAAGAAGTGCATAGAGGACAAGCAATATATGAGGGAGGCCCACATGCAGGTTCTGGATGACTGGAGAGATGAGGTCGTTCGGGAGCGCAAGAGGGTTGAGGTAACGACCGGCGGGAAGACCTACGAGATGAGCCTTCAAAATGAGTGTATGAAGTGCCACTCAAATAAGGCTGAATTCTGCGACAAATGTCACGATTACGTGGCGGTGGACCCGTACTGCTGGGATTGTCATATCGAGCCGAAGGAGAAAAAGTGATGGAAAACGGCAGAAGAAAATTCTTGAAGATAGCAGGGGCCGCTGCGTTGGGGCTTGGAGTCAAGCCGGTTATTGATGCGGTTGCAGGGGCCGACGAGCCTGTGAAATATGTGGCGAGAGAAGGCGCGCTGCAGGCCAAACGATGGGCCATGGTGGTCGACACAAGGAAATTTACCCAAGAGCTTGCTGAGGAGTGCAGAAAGGTCTGTCACGCTGAACATAACGTTCCTGAGATCGAGAATCCGAAGCACGAGATAAAATGGATCTGGAGCGAGACGTTTGAGCACGCATTCCCCGGCCACGAACATGAATACAGTGACCCTGATGTAATGACCAGACCCTTTATGGTTCTGTGCAACCACTGCGACGATCCGGCATGCGTAAGGGTATGTCCTACAAAGGCGACCTTTAAGCGGGAAGACGGAATTGTGCTTATGGATATGCACCGGTGTATCGGGTGCAGGTTCTGTATGGCGGCATGTCCATTTGGCGCGCGGAGCTTCAACTGGAAAGATCCACGTCCGTACATCGGGGAGACCAATGATGAATTTCCCACACGTATGAAGGGTGTTGTGGAAAAGTGTAATTTCTGTGCAGAAAGGCTTGCCAAAGGCGTTATGCCTGCCTGTGTGGAGGTATGCAAGGACAAGGAGTGCCTGTTTTTTGGCGACCTTGATGACCCTGAGTCAGAGGTTAGAAAGGTACTGAGCACGAATCATACTGTCAGACGGAAGGCGGAGCTTGGCACAAACCCGATGGTCTATTACATAATATGAGGTGGCTGTATGCTTGAGAAGGCGATAACTGGAAGAGCGGGATACTGGATATGGGTACTCCTTCTGCTCAGTGCTATAGGGGCGGGGTTTATTACCTATCTGTTTCAACTTAAAGAGGGCCTGGGGATAACAGGCATGAGCAGGGACGTTTCATGGGGCTTTTACATCGCCCAGTTTACGTACCTTGTCGGAGTTGCGGCATCGGCTGTCATGCTTGTCATACCGTACTACCTGCATCACTATAAGAAATTCGGCAAGATCACGATTTTCGGGGAGTTCGTTGCTGTTGCAGCAGTGACGATGTGTCTCCTTTTTATCATTGTCGACCTTGGCCAGCCGCAGCGCTGTCTTAACGTGCTGGCGTATCCCACGCCCGGATCAATTCTGTTTTGGGATATGGTCGTTTTGAACGGATATCTCTTTTTGAACATCGTAATCGGTTGGACCGTGCTCGGGGCGGAGCGAAAGGGGATAGCCGCACCCCATTGGGTAAAACCCTTAATATATCTCTCCATACCATGGGCAGTCAGTATCCATACGGTCACGGCATTTCTGTACGCAGGTCTGCCCGGGCGGCATTACTGGTTAACCGCGATCCTGGCGGCCCGGTTCCTGGCCTCGGCCTTTTGCTCAGGTCCGGCAATCCTTGTGTTGCTTATGCTTATTCTCAGGAAGCTGACCAAGTTCGATGCGGGCAAAGAGGCGATTCAATCGCTGGCCAAGATCATTGCGTACGCAATGTTTCTTAATGTCTTCTTTGTATTGCTCGAACTTTTTACGGCCTTTTACAGCAATATTCCGGGACATCAGCATACGTTTGTATACCTGTTCCACGGCCTGCACGGGTATGGGAAGCTCGTTCCATTTATGTGGACATCGGCTGTGCTTGGCGTGACGTCGCTTGGCCTGATGATTATTCCGAGCGTGCGAAAGTGTGAGCCCGTGCTTGCGATCACGCTTGTGTTGCTCATCATTGCTACGTGGATTGACAAAGGGCTTGGTTTGGTAGCTGGTGGATTTATCCCGAACCCGCTGGAACATATCACAGAGTATTTTCCAACAATACCAGAGCTGATTATTACTGCGGGCATATATGCCAGCGGAGCCTTGATATTGACTGTGCTCTACAAGGTTGCTGTGGGGGTCAAAGAAGAAAACGAAGCATAGTAGGAAGTTTATAATAAGAAAGTAAGTGTGTGACGTGAAAAGCCGCGCTCAGAACCCGGGTGGAAGCGGGATGATGAGCCGGCTTTTCTGCTATAGACCTTCACATAAATAATTGCACGGCGTTATCGGTCAAAATCCTCGACAACGTACCCTATGTACGCCTTACTCGGATTTTCCCCTCTATCCTTGTGCAATTAATTATCTGAAGGTCTATATAATACCTAAATTGAGCGTTTCAAATCCTGGCCAAATTCTTTTGTTAATAGTTAAATTAAGAACCACCTCCGGCTCCGCGCGGATGGGCGACTACAGGCTGGAAAGGTCAGGAGTTGTTCAAGCAGACTAATTTGTATTTACATAACCTCTGGTCACAATAAGACGATGCCTTGCCAAAACAATCAAAGTTGCCTTCTCTGAGCTGTTTCCTGCGTATTGTGGGGATGAGCAGGATTCTTGCGCAATCCTTGCAAAGGCCATGACTGTACAAATCCGACTCTCCTCCATTGACCCATGTCGTTTTGCATTTTATGCATTGGTAAGTCATTTTGTTCCGCCCCCTCCATTTTAGAATAATAAGTAGCACATTTTTTGGGTTTGGCAAGGGAATAATACAAAATGTTGTGTTTTTATTGTCCATGTTATGCAACACCTTGTGTCGCTGAGGCGAAAAAGGAGGAACGAGTATGGAAGCTTCGCTGCAACAGGACAAGAAGGTTATGGATTTCAGGGAATCCTTGAAAACCAAGATATTTCTGGATCGGCTAGTTCGAGGACTAAAAACCGAACTGAGTACCCCGGCGGACGGATATGACAGAGAAAGAAACAAGAAGCTAAAGGAAGACGTGCGCAAGCTCGTTGCGCACACGGAATTCGAAATGAAGATGGAGCGTAGTCTGGAGTTGTATATCGCAATCGGAGCTGACGGTTCGCAGGAGATCCTGGTGCTTGGCAGAGAGCTTCCGCTTTATCATGGAACCAGCGTCGAAGATGTGGGAATGCGAAAGGATCCATGGATCAATGAGATGCTGAAATTTCGCAACATAAAAAAGATCCTGAGCGACAAGGACATAATCTTCACGCGGGGAGTTTCGACTGTGGATGTGCTTCACGAGCGGGGGCTCGCAGCCTTGAATCTGCAATTCCATCCCGAAGATATCTTCTCTATCCAGGACGAAGCGCTCGATGCATTAAGGCGTGAAGATGGCGAGGGAGTATTGGAGATGCTGGAACTCCTGTTTGAACTCACGGGATATCGGGAGGTGACATCAGGATTTGTCAAGAAGGGATACAAGACGTATGGGAAACCCGAAGGGGACGGCTATACGAACCTGATTATTTGCGATGAAAGGGATGGCCATCTAAGGGGAATGCTCGGGAGTTTTGTCCGGACCCGTGTTTCTGCACTGGAACTGTTCGCGCAGGTGGCAAAAGGTAAGCAGGAACCTGACATGGCCGATGTTGAGCTCGTTGAGTGGTTATCCAAACAGGTGGTTCCTTAGAATGTTGGAGTTGCATGAGCGATAAACGAATAGTGGCCGGAAAAGAGGGTGAGACTCTGGCCGTGTTGTATCTGAAGAAAAAGGGATACAAGATCATAGCGCAGAACTACAGGTCAAAACTTGGGGAGATAGACATCATCGCCAGGGAAGATGGGGCGCTCATATTCATTGAAGTCAAGACGCGACACGGCGATCGGTTTGGCGATCCCAAAGGCGCCGTCACGGCAAAGAAGAAGAGAAAATTGTCGATGGTCGCCCTCCAGTACTTGAAAAAGACCGGACAGATGCGGGTTCCCGCGCGGTTTGACGTGGTTGCGGTTCACACCGGAGGGCATGAACCCGTGATCGAACTTGTCAGGAATGCCTTTGAACTTGCTTACTAATGGAAAGAAACAAGGGAGACTATTTGTTGTTGCCACTCCCATCGGCAATCTCGAAGATATTACATTGAGAGCGTTGCGCATTTTAAGGGAAGTAGATCTGATTGCCGCAGAAGACACGAGACACACGCGGAAACTTCTTTCCCATTACGCAATATCCACACGGCTTGTTTCATACCACGACCACAACAAGGAGTCCCGTGCCCCGGAATTGATTGAGAAGCTGAAAGGGAATTGGGATATTGCGCTGGTTACTGATGCCGGGACGCCGGCTATATCAGATCCCGGCTATTTTCTGATTGGCAAGGCAAAGGAAGGCGGGATCAGGGTAGTTTCCGTACCGGGCGCGTGTGCTGCTGTTGCTGCGCTTAGTATTTCCGGGTTGCCTTCGGACAGGTTCTTGTTTGTCGGCTTTCTTGCGAGAAAAAAAAAGAAAAGGACCGAAGTCCTGCAGGGACTGAAAAGCAAGGGAATGACGCTTATTTTTTATGAGTCACCCCATCGGCTTTTGAGAACCCTGGCGGACTTGGTCAGTGTTGTGGGTGATCGAAGCGCCGTTGTGGCTCGGGAGCTTACAAAATATCACGAAGAGGTTATTCGTGGCAGCCTGTCAGAGATTCTGGCAACGCTGTCTGATCGCGACCGGATAAGGGGGGAATGCACTCTCCTTGTTGAAGGGAGAAAGGAAAAAGAGTTCAAATCAGATGAGTTGGTTGTTGATGAACTGGAAAGGCTGGCAAAGGAAGGCAGTGTCTCAGTCAAAGACGCGGTAAGAACCGTTGCCGGGAAACATGGGATTTCTCGCGGCAGGGTCTACCGGGAGGCGCTGAGGTTATGGGCGTCTTGACCCTGAAAATCGGTAGCGAGAAGTTGCATGGCGTGAAAGATATTCCCCTTGATCTTCTTGTTGCTTTGATACAGCCTGTTTAGCATCTGCCTGATCTCATTTCGTTTTGAGTTCTGCGCGGAAGGACACGGGTTGGTGAGATCGGGAAGATTATTCTTTCTTGCAAACCGTGCTATGAGCTTCTTGTCAGTAAATGCAAGTGGACGTATCACTGTAAGTTTGCCGTCAAAAAAGGTTTGTGAGGGCGACATTGTGCTGATTTTTCCCGAATAGCACATATTGAGAAACAGGGTTTCAATGATGTCATCCTTGTGGTGGCCCAGAGCCAGTTTGTTACATCTCCACTCTGCGGCAAGCTCGAACAAGCGTTTTCTACGCAGATATGCACAGAGGAAACATGGGTTTTCGCGATTGTCGGGACTGTGCGCCCGCAGACCATAATCCGTATGTGTGCAATGAAACGGGTATCCCCTTTCGCGGCAATATGTTGATATGATATCCTTGTTTTTTGAGGGAAAGCCAAGGTCAACATGGAAGACGACCAGTGTATAATCAATGGGAACCCATCGCCGACGTTCATCCAGCACTGTAAGGAGAGTAAAGCTGTCTTTTCCCCCTGAGAGGGCTACCGCAATGCGATCCCCCTCCAGGATCATGTTGTGCCTTCGTATAGCCTGGCCTGCGTAATGGTATAAGGCTTTGTTATTATGATAGCGGTAAGACATCTTTCCCGTTCCCCTTGCGGGGAGAGCGAGGGGGCGAGATCAGCTTTCATGAAGGATACAATACGAAGCACGTATTGCCCGGGGCCGGGGCACGGGCGCGTCAAGATCAGGAAGCCGTCTCCTCCTCCATATCTGTCTCTTCGGGGAGATCAACATCAGGCTCTTTGGGGGCAACAACGATTTTTCCTGCCGCAATTTCCCGCAATGCCACGACCGTGTATTCGTTCTTTGGTGCATTGACCAGCGGTTCTGCTCCATCCCTTAACTGCCTGACTCTCCTCGCTGCCATGTGAACCAGCAGGAATCTGCTTGTCACCTGATCCAGACAGTCTTCCACTGTAATACGCGCCACTTCGATCTCCTTTAGTTTCGCACTGCCCACTTCGCACAAGGCGCAGAGGCTCCACAAAAATAGTAAAGTATTACAAGGGCGAAAAAACTTATAGATTACTACACTTCAGTTCATTTTGTCAATAAATAAACAGAAAGTGCGAATCACGGGTCCTGTTTAATAGCGTTCGCAGATATGACTATCGCACTATAGACCTTCAGAAAAGCCGAAACCTTCCCTTTGCGAAAATGACATCAATCTGTTGGTAAAACAATGAGTTAAATAGGTTTAGTTCAGGCGCTATGCAGGGCACGATATATCAATCAGCTCATAACAACGCTTTCCGACAGGCGTCTGTACGACTATCTCTTCACCCGCTTCCTTGCCGATTATTGCCCTCCCAAGGGGAGACATGATGGATATCCGTCCTTTCTTGACATCGGATTCGTCCGGTCCAACCAATTGATAACGGACCTGTTGTTCCGTGTCCACGTTCTCCAAAAGGAGAACGCACCCGAAGACGGCTCGCGTTGTATCAAGGTTTTTGGTATCGATAATCTCAGCCAGGGCGATCTTTGAACTCAATTCATTTATTCTGGCATGGATAAAGCCCTGTCGATCCTTTGCCGCTTCAAACTCCGCGTTTTCCGACAGGTCTCCGTGGGCCCTGGCCTCTTCAATGGCCTTTATGTTTTGTGGGCGTTCTACGGAGGTTAATTGTTCTAACTCACGGTTCAAGGCCTCATAACCGTCCTTAGTCATTGGTATTCGATCCATGTCCTTTTCCTCTTCGTGTTCTGTATCAAAACATGGCCGCAGTCAAAAAATAGTCGCTGATGAGTATGGAGACGGAAGCCAATACAACTGCTTCCGTAGTAGCGCGGCCCACACCTTCTGCTCCCCCACCGGCGTAAAATCCCTTGTAACATCCTATGACAGATAGAATCAAGCCAAAACATGCGGCCTTTATCAAGCCGTCAAAAATATCTTCTAAATCGACAATGTCAATCATTTTTTTTACGTAGACGCCCGAATTGATGCCAAGGAGTCCCACTCCGACGAAATAGCCTCCCACAATCCCGAGGAAATCAGATATTGCCGTGAGGATTGGTGTCATCAGCACTCCGGCGACCACACGCGGAACAACGAGATAGTGAATCGGATTTGTCGCCATGGTGTAAAGCGCGTCAATCTGTTCCGTGACCCGCATGGTGCCGAGTTCGGCTGCCATGGCGGAACCCGCCCGACCCGTTATCATCAAGGCGGTCAGTACGGGTCCGAGTTCTCTTGTCATAGAAAGGGCAACGGTTGCGCCAACGAGACTTTCCGCACTAAAGAGACGAAAGCCGTGATAGGTCTGGAGCGCTAAGACCATACCGGTGAATGTCCCGGTCAGAGCTACTACAAAGAGCGAATTCACACCGACAAATTCCATCTGTTTGAAGAGGTTTCCTATCCTGAACGGACGACTAAACATCCATCTCACAGCGCTGAGAAAGAAGATCATGATCCGGCCCAGAGCCTCGATTGAGTTGACGACCATACGGCCTATGAATTCAAATAGTTTTATTATAGTACTCATTAGACTCTTTCTTCGATAGATCTTAGGGCTCGCTTTCCGCAAGCCACTGACCGTTTCGCCAATATCTGCAGGATGAGATATCCTGTAATGCCGGAATCGGTTTTTCCTTACAGGGCCGGGAAAAACGACTACTTGCCTGTCATCGTATAGACGCCGTCCCAGTCGTTTCCCGGCGGATTCTTTTTTAGTGTCCGGCACCTGTCGTAATAGCATTGTGAAGGTCGATCATCAGGAGATAGCTTAAGCGCATTCGAAAAGTGTGTCTCGGCTCTGTCCCATTCCTGCCTTCTGTATTCCTCCAGGCCTTGAGTAAAGCGACCTGCAAGGTCAACTATATCTTGTGCGACGTCAGCTTCTCCCATGAGCTCATAGATCCTGACCGTATCCGATTTTCCCTTGACACGCACGAGATCAAGTTCCCTGCACAGGAAAAGCGGCGATACATGGGCGAGTGTAAATTCACTGATGATGATGCCTGTTCCATATATCTTGTTGGTCCCCTCCAAACGGGAAGCGAGGTTTACGCTGTCTCCCATAACCGTATAGTCAAATCGGCGCTTAGATCCCATGTTTCCTACTACCATTTGCCCGGTATTGATCCCGATTCCGATATCGATATGCGGGATTTTTTGTGATTTCCAGCGCATTCGAACGTCCTCTAAGGCGTCCAGCATTCCAAGGGCCGCCCGACAGGCACATTGCGCATGATTTTCGTTGGGCACCGGCGCTCCAAAGACTGCCATGATGGCATCTCCGATATACTTGTCGAGCAGCGCTTTATAGTCGAACAGAACATCGGTCATGGTTGTGAGGTAGTCGTTCATAAAATGGACCAGCTCTTCCGGCGTTAGTCCCTCCGAAATAGTCGTAAAGCCCCTGATATCAGAGAAAAGAACTGAAAGCTCCTTCTTTGCCCCCCCGAGTTTCAGCCTGTCCGGCTCTTTGACAATGTCCGTTACTACCGAAGGAGAGAGATAATAACTGAACGCATTTCTTATCCATTTTTTCTGCCGTTCTTCGGTTACATATTTGAATATAGTCATGTTAACATATACTGCGATCAATACCAGGCATGGATAAGTCAGATTGAGCACCGCACCCCTAGATATAAAAAGATAGCGACAGAGCCAGACATAGAAGATGAAAAGCGCGACTGATGTGAAAATCCCCGTAAACGGGCGGGCTTTCGCCAGGATTATGCCAAGGGATGCGCCCAGCAGAATAATGGCTGCCATGTCAAAGAGACCGGCCCAGTTGGGCCGGTGGAGGAAGTTTTGATGCAGCATGTTGTCAACGACATTGGCGTGGATCTCCAGACCCGGATACACACTCGAAAACGGCGTGACTCTGAGGTCATAGATTCCTGTGGCGGTGGCCCCAACAATAACGATCTTGTCCTTGAAGGTTTTCGAAGGGACTTTCTGTTCAAGGATATCTGATACTGAAATGTGAGGGAATGTCCCGGCCTTCCCCCTGTAATTGATCATGAGGCTTCCATCTTCAGCAACCGGCACTGTCAAACGCCCGACCTGCAATTGTTCGATCCCGTAGTCTGCTATTTTTACGGAAAGGGGAGGCCCGCCCATGAAAGCGCGGACTATCTGAAAGGAGAGGGGTGCGAAGAGTTTCCCCTGGCACTCGATAACCATAGGGGTCCACCGGATCACACCGTCTCTGTCAGGGAACATGTTGAAATATCCGGCATCCGGCGTGGCGGATGAGATCAGGCGGATGTTGGACCTCGGCATTAAGGCTGTATATACAGACGAATGCTGCGCCTCTTTGGAGGTATACCTGACCATGTGATATCTTGCTTTTGATATGAGCTTCAATTCCTGACGGATCTTTTCCTCGTCAACATTCTCCCGGTTCTCTCCAATGATATGGAAGAAGTACCCCAACACAACTCCGGCCTGCGACCGGCCAATTGCATCTGCAAGCAGACGGTCGTTGTCAGCCACAGCTTCTGACTCATGAAGAAAATCCGCGAGGTCCGTATTTTCTATGCCAAGCGCCTTGATTTTGTCTTCTATGCGGCGTATTGTCTTGAGCGTGTTGTTTTCATCCGGTTCCCAAAAACCTATGTCAAATCCTATGACCTTGGCCCCGCTCTCAGAAAGCGTATCGACCAGATCAGCCAGCCTCGCCCTTGGCCATGGCCATTTTCCTTCTTTCTCGATGCTCTTGTCGTCGACCACAGCCAGTATGATTTCATGTCCGGGCTCAAGGTCGCCGCGTGAGACAAATCTCAAATCAACAGTCTTTAACTCCATGAGATCCAAAAAAGGGATGCCCGCGAGGTATGCTGCGAGTCCTAACAAAATGGTGCCGGTTGTGACCGTAGCCGCGTTGATTCCGAAAAGAGACTTGAGAACTTTTTTCATGTGAGATCTGTGCGAAGCAGAGAGATGGTCAGGAGAGACTTCCTGCAAAATAATCAACAGCTAATATATTTAAGGAACGGGGACGAAATAACTTCCGCAACTATGCATCACAGCTTCAGGCCACCTTTGCCCGATCTCAAATCCCAAAAACCTCAAAATAGCTTGCTATTCCATCAATTTTTGTGATTTGAGATCGAACAAATTTGACCCAAATATGTGCGCCTACTTGGTAAAGTTATTCCGTCCCCGTTTTTAATTATACGTCGGAAGATAGAGCAAAGTCAAGTTGGGTTTGCACTTGGCGCATATAGTCGGTTCACATGAAGGAATATCCTTTAATTTCTCAAAATTGTACTCATTTGTGCCATACCAAACGTACATTTCCGTGTCGATAGATTCCCGACATTTATGGCAGGTCTGCCAATCATTTCCATCATGATCTTCGTTATATAGACCTTTAGAT
>MAXM01000174.1 GCA_001751015.1 Desulfobacterales bacterium C00003106 | reverse complement strand
TAAGGAGCTATTTTGATACTTTTGGGTTTTGAGATCGGGCAATGGAACAGAAATTAATCTTCTAAACTAATATTGCAATCTTCTCAGCCAACTCAAATACTCATAGTTTTGTGTGATCACGTATGATTTGTTTCTATTAGCCCTGCTATCTTCAGTCTGTCCACCTGTATGATTATTATTCTCTTATATTTGTAATAATATATAATAATGCAATGTTCTTATGTTAATAAGTAGCAAAATATATTGTTTTTATTAAAAAACATATAAACAGTATCTATACTGTTTTATAGTAAGTTTTTCCAGTCTTAAATACAGAAAAGATTTTTATATGAATATTGGTTTTAATGATACAAATTCTATTATTTTGAAACCGTGTTATCAGTAGGAATAGTAAGTTTTCAATGATGGAGATCAGTATTAGAAAAATCCCCATTTGTAAAAGGGGAAAAATAGTATTAATATTGAAATATGTTGAGAACTTACAAAAAAGAAACAAAGTGCTATTAATAAAAATCTGTACAATTAGTTTATCATCTTATATTATACATCATTTTACAGAAATATGCTTTGGTTAAGGGCTCGGCAAAAAATAACTTGGTAGAATTTGCGCCCGAATTTGCCGTAGCTTTAATCGATCTGATTGAGCAAAACCGCAGGAATAGCGAGCTATTTCGAGGACTTTTGTGATTGAAGATCGGTTAAAGATGCTGAATAGCTACAAATTTTTTTCAATCAGAGCCTGAACTCAAGGCCATAAAAGAGTTTATAAAGAAAGACTATGAAAAGAGAAGTTCTATTTAAACCTGGTTCTATACGAGTTTCTGTGGAGGAAGGAGATACAATCTTCGATGCAGCCTTAGATGGCGGAATTCACATTAATTCTTCATGTGGAGGGCAGGGGATTTGCGGCAAGTGCAAGGTTATTGTAGGCAAGGGAAAAATAGTATCTGATCCAAGCGACAAGCTTACGGAGAAGGAATATCAAGAAGGGATTCGTCTGGCATGCAACAGCCGTATTTTTTCTGATTGCATAGTACAAATCCCGGTGGAATCGAGAATGTCTGATAAGATACTGATGGAAAAACAGACATTTGCAAAAGGAGAAAGAAAAATATCGGATGTTGAAGAGGTCTCTTTTCTTGATGTATTATGTTTTAGTCCTCCGGTTGTAAAGGTATTCTTAAAGGTCAATCCTCCCACAATTATAGACAATGTAAGTGATTTATCCCGATTATTAAAGGAACTGAATGAACTTGAAATCAGAAACGTATCAATAGATATTTCGTGTCTCAGGAAGCTGCCTACTGTATTAAGGGCATCGGACTGGAATGTGACACTGACCCTGGAAAAGAACTATATTGATTATGATCTTGGAATATCGACTGAAAAATCAGAAGAAATATACAAAATAATAGAGGTGGAATCAGGTAATACCTTTACAAAACAATATATTGTAGCCTTGGATATCGGCACCACGACAGTTTGTGGTCAACTGCTTGATATGCATACAGGAAAGGTTGCTGCAGAAGAAGCAACATATAATAAGCAGATAGAGTATTGTGGGGATGATGTTATCAGCAGGATTGTTTTCTCCAACAAACCTGGCGGGAGGAAAAAGGCGCAGGAAGCGGTTGTATCTTCCGTAAATGAAATAATAGATGAGTTACTGAAAAAGGCCGGTGCGAAAACAGAAGATATAGTTCATATTACCTTTGCCGGAAATACCACTATGACCCATCTTCTTCTGGGATTGGAATGCCGTTATATCAGGGAGGCTCCTTATGTGCCTGCAGCATCTCTTATACCCCCTGTCAAGGCATCTTCCGTAGGAATTCAGGTAAAAGAGAGCATCACTGCAAGAAGTTTTCCATTGGTATCAAGCTACATCGGAGGTGATATTTCTGCGGGCATTCTCGGTTCCGGTATTCAGAAGAGAGAAAAACCGGCTCTTTTTATTGATATCGGCACAAATGGCGAGATAGTTCTTGGCAATAGGGAGTGGCTTGCTTGTGCCGCATGTTCTATGGGACCGGCATTTGAAGGGGGAGGTATCCTGCATGGCATGAGGGCGGATGTAGGGGCCATAGAAGGGTTCAGTATCAATCCGATTACTATGGAACCAATGGTTATAACCATTGGAAAAAGACGACCTCGCGGCATCTGTGGTTCGGGTTTGATAAGCATTCTGGCGGAACTCATTCTATGCTCCATTGTTAATCGGAATGGCAAGTTTGCAAAAGATGTTGATAATAGACGGATCAGAAAAACAGATACAGATTATGAGTATGTAATAGTCGAGGCCGATCACACGGCTATTGGAAAAGATATTGTGATAAGCGAAGGAGATATAGATAATCTTGTCAGAGCAAAAGGCGCTCTTTTTAGCGGGTGTCTTACATTGCTGGAAAGCGTTGGATTTTCCCTGGATGATGTGGATCGTGTGTTTATAGCAGGAGCGTTTGGCCGGTACATTAACGTGGAAAAAGCAAAGATCATAGGACTCCTTCCCGATCTTCCCATAGAGAAATTTTCGTTTATCGGCAATGGTTCGTTGACCGGCGTCCGCCTTGCTTCTTTTTCACAAAATCTATTCAGGGAAGGCGGCCGCATAGCCAAGATGATGACAAATATCGAATTAAGTGAAAGTCCTGCGTTTATGAACAATTATATTGCATCGCTTTTTATTCCCCATACCAACGAGTTGTTGTTTCCCGAAGTAAATAGAAGGTTGTCAGAAGCAGAAAAAAATATAAAGAAAGAGAGGAACGGAAATTGAGCAGTCTGATCGCAATGGCGGGAAAAGGTGGTACAGGCAAAACTACCATCGCCGGTTTTCTAATAAAATATCTTATTAATCACAATATGAAACCAATACTCGCTGTGGATGCGGACCCGAATTCGAACCTGAATGAAGTATTGGGTATCAATTTTGATTTGACGCTTGGCGAGGCAAGGGAAGGTTTAAGAGACGATGTGCCCGTCGGGATGACGAGGGAGATGTATATAGAGTACAAGGTACAACAGGCCATAGTCGAAGAAGATGGTTATGATCTGATCGTAATGGGACGGCCTGAGGGCGCCGGGTGCTATTGTCACGCAAACATGCTGCTGTCAAAATATATAGAAATGCTCACGGGTAATTACCGCTCTATAGTTATGGATAATGAGGCCGGGATGGAACATATCAGCAGGCTGGTGGCAAAGGAGCCGGGACTGCTGCTGATAGTATCAGATCCGACTATGCGGGGGGTGGAGACAGCGGGAAGAATACAGCAGCTTTCAAAGGAATTAAATCTTGGCGCAAAAAAAACATGCCTGATAATAAACCGGGTCCATGATCAGCTCCCTGAATCCATAATCGAGACCATAAACAAATTCGGATTGACCCTGGCGGGGTGTGTTCCGGAAGACAGTATTCTTTCCGAGTTTGATGCCAAAGGAAAACCGACTTCTGATCTAACGGAAGAATCCAAAGCAGTCCGGGCGGTAACGGAGATATTTGATAGAATAATTGGTTGTTAGGAAATAAACGGATGCTCTTCCGCTAATACTTTGATAAAAGTACTGGGCAATCTTAAGCTTTTGTGCTCTATAAATATGGGGAGGTATCCCCCATGAAAACAGCTCAAGATTGGAATCAACCCTGTCCGGATAAAAATTGTAATTTTTATGGTCAACTCAACAAAGGCAATATAATCTGCATATCCACTTATATGACCCAGAGTGGTAAACGTAGAAATTTTCATTGTAACAGTTGCAAAACAAGCTTTTCTGAAACTCGTGACACGGTATTTTTTGATTTGAGAACACCTGAAGAC
>MAXM01000173.1 GCA_001751015.1 Desulfobacterales bacterium C00003106 | reverse complement strand
GTATCACTTCTTCCAGATCTTCTGGTGGAACATGTTCAAGTAGTTCTGCAATTTCAGGTGGTATCACTTCTTCCAGATCTTCTGGTGGAACAAGTTCAAGTGGTTCTACTTCTAATTGCACTGGAATCCCAGAGATTTTCACTGTTGGAGATGCTGTTCCTTCGGGTCGAATCGAAATTTTAATTATTATTTCTGAATTCATAAATCAATCACTTCGGCATGGTTTGCTAGCTTGTGATTCAGTCTTACAATTTATATATATATATCACAATGCAGTGAATTACTCATATTTCTCGTATCCCTTTCAAAAATCAGGGTAAAATGCACGTCTGAACTGTCTAAATATGACGCCCAATCCTGGTTATAATTCCTGAATAGTACAAGTTACCATTAAATTTGAAAGGGATACTATTTCTCCTTTCGTTTAGGAATTCATTAGTTTCCTTTAGCTCCAAGTTTTTAGAGAAGAATCACCCTATATATATAAATGCCGTCTGCATAGATGTGAACATTGCGGCTATTCGCGACCGCAGTGCAACAAGCTTGAAACATATTGGTTACGCTATCAGGTGAACAGGACTTGATACGGCGCCAGCCAAGTTCATTGATGTAAGCCCATGCCGATTGTGTTGCATCGGTAACATAGGTCATCCTCACAATTGTATTATGATGCCACACCTTTGCAATACTTGGAATGAGTTGGCGTAAGTTTGGACGATTGCCTATTCGCTGAGTACGCGGCCTTTCAGGTGCATCTTGTTGGGATGAACCTGTCATTCGGAGAAGGGTCCTGGCTCGCTCAGCAGTGAGAAGGGATTCTCCCTGGGCACGCAAGACGCCCTGGACACAGCCTAAGGCCCCGACCACGATAGGAGAAGCGCTAGAAGTCCCGGAGAATGTGTCTGTATACCATTCATTTCTGTTTGGACCACCTTGAAGGTTACCGTAGCCTGTGGAAGTCACTTCCCATCCCCAACCCTGTGCATCGATCCGTTCTCCCCAATTCGAAAAACCACAGCGGGCTCTGTCTATATAAGGCAAGTTCCACGGGCTGATATTCCTACCGTGAGTACCTGCTGGGGGACTCCCTGCCCCGATCATGACAGCACCGGAATTGGGATTCGCTGTATTGAAAGGATTCTTCCACCAAGAAGGGAAGCCAGTATCTGGAGTATCATACAGTGGATCATCGAGGTTCTCCCAGCCATTGCCTGCTGCCTCAACAACAATGATGCCTCGACTAATTGCATATTGAATCGCTAAGAAGTCATCCGGCCACCACTCGATGGCGATGTAACCTTGCTGGCCACCCCCTCCACCATTTGGTCCACGCCTGTGAATCTCTAACAGCAGAATATCACCTGGGCCCAGTTTGTTAGCTGCTTCGACAATAGTATGAGCTGACGACTTACCTACAAATGACGCTGCGCCTACAATGGCTTCAGGGCATATTCCACTGATTCCAAATGTATTATGGTCACCACTAATAATCCCAAGTACCGCAGTTCCATGATTATCACTGGGAGAACTGGTCCCTACAACCACACCCATCTGATTTTGTAAAAGATCCTCCTGAGTAAAATTCCAGCCCCACTCACAGTCAATAATTTTTATGCCTTTTCCCTTGCCTCCAGGCAAATTCCAAGCATAATGTGCATCTATACCTACAGGAGCTGGATTCAGATAGCTCTGACGATTTGTAAAATCAGGTGTAACAACTGGAGGCTCTTCCATTGATGGTAGCATATCATTGAGCCCCCTGGATGGGTCATCAGGTACTATGGGAGGTTCACCTAGCGGTTTGACGTAAGCAGCTTCGATTACATCCATCTGTAGGAAACGTTCCGCCAGTTCATCCAATTTTTCATCAGGGGCTTTCACCCGGTAGTAAATGGACAGATCTAGCACTTCAATTCCTGTTTCAGGAGCTAACGATGCAGCTTTGTACTTGAGTCTTTCTTCACTGGTACCGAATAAAGGTACCAAAGAAACATCTTCTGACGCCAGTAGTCCTGCTAAAGATGTAACATCTACTCCTTCAAAAGATGCCACTCCCTCCCTTGTTGCACGTAATCCAGCTTCACGTTTGGCAATCACAATTAATTCACGCTCTAATGGAATGCCTTCACTCATTGGATTATATCCAATTTTCTCATCATTTCCCATATAAAATCCCTCTAATTTTTCAGTTGTATCCTAACATTGGCTCAGCAATTCCCGGTCTCTTATTTTGTCTTCATCCAAGCTGTCTGAAATTATACCGCCGCTCGTCATTGATTTTTCTTATGACGTGGCGAGTAGAAGCAAACAACATTATAAAATGTTTACGAAATCGCAAATAATCAAACCTTCGCTTGTAGGCGTTTATAGTCATAACGTGAATTGCTGTACTGTTTAATATAAAGCTTGAAAACAGTTATACTTAAACTTTTCGATAAATAAATAAGTTTAATTATATAATTCAATGGCATGTAGTTTATTTACATATTTGATGTGATAAAAA
>MAXM01000172.1 GCA_001751015.1 Desulfobacterales bacterium C00003106 | reverse complement strand
ACATAGATACGCCCCATATCTTCGCTCAAGAGGTATATCCTGCCACGGTCGTCGATTTCAACATCCGTTATCCTGGCGTTTACGCTTTTGTCTCGAACTGTGTCAGCCGTGGAAAGAATATGTGACAAGGTGCCGTCTTTGTTCAGGACCACGACGTTCGGATAATCTGTCCCGGTAACGTACAGGGAATCGTGGTTGTTTATGGCGATATTCTGCGGGACAAACTTTTGCGCCCCATCAAAGCCCTCAAACCGGATATCTCCTTTCCATTTGAGGCTGGCGCTGAGCACTGACAGCCTCCCGTTCGGATGCCCTGCTGAGGGTGACTGCGTCACAAAGAGGTTGCCGGCGGAATCAAGAGCCACGCTTGATGGAGATTCTATCCCCCGGGTCTTGCCGATACTCGTCAGGGGGAAAAAATCGTGTGTGTATATCACGATCCTGCTATTCCCGGAATCAACCACATAGGTCTCCCGTCTGAACGGGTCGTAAAACAGGCTTGAAGGATGAGACAAGGTTATACCGTCGTAGTCTTCGACAATTATGGCCACCACGTTGATCTTTACTGCCTTCCCGGGCTGTTGCGCCGGCACGGACTCGATGTCGAAGGCAAGGAAAAAAGAGAATAGACAGACGATGCCCGAAAAGAGGCTTTTGGAAAAAAGAAGCTTTTGTTCCAGGAATCTTCTACGCATAATTTGTTGATTCAACATGATGTATACTCTATTCATTCCCTATAAAGCGCCTGCTATTCATGTATATACGATAAGTTGCAGGTGTTGTCAATATGGCAACCGGTGGCTGGCAAATGAATACTCGAAGAGGGGTAAGGGAGTTGCAGAAAGAAACAAAAAAAAAGGCATGCCCCGTGTTCAGGAGCATGCCCTTTTTTTAACTATGGTATGGCGAGCCCGATTCCGTGCATTGCAACCATTCACGGAGAGAATCGGTTCGGCATACATTTATGTCTAATTTTACTAACTCGCCAGATCATGGGCTATGCCATGACAGTCTCCGCACTTGCTTGTGTCCATCATCATTTTTGAATGAGGCAACCCGTGACATTCACTGCACGGCGGTATTTTCGCATGGGACTTATGGCATTCCGCACATGTAAGGTCTGTGTGAGCCGTATGATTCTTTTGCAGGAGACCATAGGCAGCATCATGACATCCGGCACAGATAACGGATGACGTGTCCGTAGCATACGCGATCTTGGTTGGCATATGCACGGGATGACAGATCATACAATTGCTGGAATTCATTTCAACGCCCGGACTGTGTGACTCGTGACAGGCGCTGCATTCCGGTATGAATCCGTGCGTATCAGCATGGCAATCTACGCAGGCCACCTCTGTGGTATGTCTGCTGACGTTATTTGCAACTTCATCGCCTTCTTTTTTGTGACACGAGGCGCAAGCATTTTCTATCTCTGCGCTCGGAATAACGAGAGGCATATGGGGATCAATATGACAGGCGGCGCAATCATCAAGCGGCACCTCTGTTGTGCCCTTGCCGTGAAACAGCTCGTGACATGTCGCACACTTCGGAATAACTGTTTCATAAGGACGGGTTTTCGGATTGTACCTGTGAAACTCCGTATGACACTGCACACATTCAATCTGATGTTTGCCCCCTTCTTTCTTGAGCTGTTCAAAGACGTAGATGTGACATTGAGCACACTGTGCTACAGTGCGAAGAGGGTCCGGTTCAAAATCATAAAGCATGGAAACATCTTCCATCTCCTCTGTTTTGGCTGCCTCAGTCCCTTTTTCCTCGGCTGACACCGCCTCGGCTTCAGATGTTGCTGCCACCTTCTGTGTCTGTTGACACCCGGCAGCAAGAAGCAGAGCCATTACAATTGTTATGGCACCAACAACCGTGGTTCCCTTTGTCGTCCTTTTCATCAGTCACCTCCAAGTTAGTTACTTTTGTATATTATGAGCTATCCCGTGGCACTGGCCACATTCAGGGAATTTTTCCAGCATCTTGGCCGGGTGGGGCTTGCCATGCGGTATCTTGCAGGAAACACATGAAGGTACGGTCTTGTGCTTGACCCGATGGCAATATACACACGACAGGTCTTTGTGTTTTGTGTTGTTGTTTTTGAGTAATGTCCCTGCATCTTCATGACATGATGTGCAGTAATGCGACGCGGTATCGTCACCATAGGTGATTTCAAGAGGCGTGTGCACCGGATGACAGGCAAGGCATGATTCCAGATTCATGTCCTCGGTGTGCTTTGTGTGACATTCCATACAATCGGGAATAAAACGGTGTTTTACATGGCATTCACTACAGGCCACATCAGTATGAGCGCTCGGATGAGCTTTCAGTTGTTTCCCTTCCTTTTCATGACATGTAAGACAAGGTCCTGTTACGTCTCCTTCAATCTTCAAATTCATGGGAGCATGCGTGTCCGAATGACATGATCCGCAGTTTTCCAGTTCATAATGTGGTTTATTACTATGACACATCCCGCATTCAGGCACGGCATTCTGACCTGCCGGGGGATGCTCCGTGTGGCAGTCTACGCAACCAACCTCTGTTTTGTGTTTAGCGCCATGAGCAGCTATTGTTGCGGGCTGCTCTTTATGGCAGATAATACACTGAGAATCCGAAAGGACCGGGGTTTCAGGAGCTTCCGCCCATACATTTCCACAAAACAAAATTCCTGCCAGAAAGAATAGAACACCAGCCTTTTTCCCCATCTCTTGTCCTCCAGTCCATCGACTTTGTAGGTGTTATAGACCTTACAGATAATTACCTGCACAAGACGAGAGGCAAAAAATCCGAGTAAGGCGTACATAGAGTACGTTGTCGAGGATTTTGACCGATAACGCCGTGCAATTATCTATCTAAAGGTCTATAGTTTCACAAACAGCCACATGCAAAAGATGTTATGCGACATTACCTATTAAGACATATTGACAAGATTTTTTTACCACTTAAGATTGGTCCCTGTCAAGTTTTTTTCGATCTGTGCGCTTGGATATCACTGTCAGGCTGAACTCGCCGAGTTCTTAATAAGTCCGGGCTGCATTAAAAAAATTATTCAGTCTCATTCAGTGGAAGTTTCCCGCTTTTTGCATTTTTTTACAAAAACCCGCTTTTTTAACGTTTTTCCGTGCCTATTCTCTTGACTTCCCAAATTGTTATAATATATTTTATATTGAATCCAACAGATGCTAAGGCATTTTCATTTCCTACTTATCTAAAAAACTTCAACCTGTACGGTTAGCCGTTAGCGT
>MAXM01000171.1 GCA_001751015.1 Desulfobacterales bacterium C00003106 | reverse complement strand
CAACTATGCATCACAGCTCCCAAAAGCATCAAAATAGCTTGCTATTCCCTCAACTTTTGTGATTTGATATCGAACAAATTTGACCCAAATCTATGCGCCTACTTGGGAAAGTTATTTCGTCCACGTTCCTTAGGAACGGTGAAATCTCAGCGTTCTTTCGGTGAACGCCTGAAGAATCAGTATGGTTTTCCATCTCTTCGCATCATCGGAACAAATCTCACGGGAATAACAGCATCTTTCATTAGTTTCCCTTTTTGCTTTGTCAACAGCACCAGTTCCTGAGCAAATTGTTCTCCGACTGGAATGATCATTCTCCCGCCTTCCGCCAACTGCTCCTTCAGTGCTTGGGGTACGTGTGTAGGGGCGCATGTGACAATGATGGCATCAAAAGGGCTATATTTTTCCCATCCCTGATATCCATCACCAACCTTTACCTTGATATTCCCGTATCCCATATCAGCCAGTAGTTTTGCGGCCCTTTTCCCAAGCGCATCAATAACTTCGATCGTATAAACGCTGTGGCAAATCTCGGCCAGGACGGCCGTCTGATAGCCGGACCCTGAGCCGATCTCAAGCACTTTCTTGGTGTCATCCAGATTCAAGACCTGGGTCATGAGAGCAACAATATACGGTTGGGATATGGTCTGTCCCTCCCCGATCGGCAACGGGTAATCTTCGTATGCATGCCTGCGGTATTGTTGGTCGACGAACCTGTGTCGCTCAACTCTTCTCATTGCTTTAAGGACATTCTCGTCAGTAATTCCTCGCGCCTTGATTTGAACACTCACCATGCGCTCACGCTGCTTCTCAAAATTCTGCAACGATGAACTCGCTGCTTCAACTGTCAAAGCGCTGAACATCAAAAAAGCAATCATGCCGGGAACAAGATATGTCCATTTCATTTTTCTGCTTGCCATTTTTGTAAGGGGACACTGAAGAACTGCGAAAAGCAAAGGCTTTTTCTGCTAATATGGCATCGGATGCTCAACCAACTTGTAATCTTTGGGTATCTCAAACAGCTCCTTGCTTAAGTTCCTTTTTTCAATGGTCTTCAAGGTAGTTGTCGTTGTCATCCCCATCACATTTATCACTGTCTGCACGGGGAAACCGTCCATCTCCCGGCTCATGGCGGCTGCATTCATCTTCTTTAGCCCGGGGTTCTTCTCAACCAGCTTTTCCATCTTTTTCGCCAGTTTTTCGAATTCCTTATATGCGGGAATATCCTTGGAGGTCCAGTATTCAGTCGTTGCGCCCATCATGGATACATTGCACTTCCTGCAAGTGTAGCCGGCAATTTCCTTTGTTTCATTTGTGGGGGTTATTTTCATGTCTTTCATCATCCCTTCCATCATTTCCCCCACATTATTGTCCATCATAGACTTCATATCGATCTTTGTATAGGTCTTGTCCGCAGGATTCAGGGAATACAGCGTCATGGTATCATAGTTTATTATCATTATTCCATCGCTTGTATCAGTGCGGGAAGCGCTGGAAGCAAGATAGTTTTTCGAGGTCTCGGTCTTGTTGAACTGATCGGATAGCTGCTCGGACATGCCGGGTGGAAGCCCCTCGGGCAAACCCTGAGGCATCCCCTTGGTGACTGTTACTGATTCCCAGTAGAGATCGCCATAAGCCACCTCGAAACTTGCAACACAAATCAAGAAGACCAATGGTAAACAGATTATCCAACTTTTTCTTTTCATCTCTTTCTCCTTTTGTTTTTGAAGGGGTTAGCGGGGTTCACACGATCACCTTACCTGAGGCCGGGGCAGAGACAATGGCTTCGTCTGCGACAATACTATCTTTTACGGCAACGCCTTCACGAATGAGCACATTGTCCCATATAATCGAACGAGAGACAATACAATCCTTTTCGCAAGTCAGATTATCACCGATCAGATTCCATCCGCGAAGCCTGCTCTTTTCCCCCATGACAAGGTTTTTCCCGCAGCATGTCTCTTTCTGTTCCGGTATGATATCCGGGATCAGGCATCTTTGCAGCAGCAAATCGCGGACCCCCCGGCGGTATCCCCGGATGCTTCCCATATCCTGCCAGTAATGGCCGTTTACGATATGCCCTCTCAGTTTCAGACCTTTTGCCAGCATGGCATCATAGGCGTCTATGCTGCTTGAAAAGGTCCCTTCCGGTATGAAGTCAAGGATATCCGGGTCAACTATCTGAATCCCTGTAAAGGCCAGTTTGCGAAACGGCTCTGATGCGCAGCCGGCTCCTCCTGATTGATGAAAGCCGATAATGCGATCTGACCGTTCTACCCATACGTTGTTGAACTCCGGGAAGTCGTGGAGGATCAGCGTTGCCGGGTCGTCATGCGTGAGGTGGAAACGATAGGCGTCATGAATGTCTATGTCTGAAAGGATGTCCGAATTGATGACAATGAAAGGGCGCGTGTCCCAGAAATCTTCCGCATTTTTTATCCCGCCGCCCGTGCCGAGGATGACCGGTTCAAACCGGCACCGGACGCCTATGCCGTAATCTTGTTCTGCGACATGGTCGGAAACAAGGCTGGCGAGGTGGTGTGTGTTTACTATCACTGCCTCGCAACCGGCTTTTTTTAGCTGCCGGATCAGGATATCGATTATGGGCCGGTTAAGGACAGGAAAGAGAGGTTTCGGCCTGAGTCTGGTGAGCGGACGCATCCGAACACCGAATCCCGCGGCCAATATCATTGCCTTCATGACAGACCTCGTTGAAGGGTTGAGTAGTCGGGTAATTTCAACTTTCAAGCCGTGAACGGTTACGATTGATCTTTTCTGCTGCTGCAAGGTCTTTTCGGGTGTTTATGTTGAAAAAAGAGAGGAGTTCAGGGTCGGTTGATCTGAATGAGGCCTCGTACACCTCCTTTACTCGCACGCTCTTTGTCAAGTTGGAGATCCTGAAATCTCCCCTTTCTATCTGCGCTTCAATTGGCTTGATGCATCTTTTTGAATACACGGCGCAAAGCGGCTGGCGCCCGTCCTTTGTCACAGGGAGGACAACATCCCATCGCGGTTCTGATTCACCGAGAATCACTTCTACTGATTCCTTTTTCAAAAAAGGCATGTCGCAGGCCGCCACAAATGAATGCGGCAAAGAGGCATGGAAGAGCCCTGCGTGAATCCCGACAAGCGAGCCTTGCACAGGATAAAGATCAGTAACTATATTTGCGTCCCATTCCAGATAGCGCAGCGGTTCGTTGGTGACAACCAATACTTCGTCAAAAAGCCCTTGAAACAAGCTGTACAGGCACTCAAGTATCCGTTTCCCCCTGATTTTGAGAAACGCCTTGTTTTCTCCCATCCGGGCGCCTGATCCTCCGGCAAGGATTAAGCCGGAACAAGCGAATCTCAAGATATCTATCCCCCTATCATTGACATGGAACAAAGATGCGACTCCTGGTCAAGTCCTGCATAATGGCGTCGCGGTTTCTGCGCAATTGCTTTTTGAATTAAATCTGTTAAGCCTTTGTGTGTGCACCCGCTTCTCACAGGTCCTTTGATGTCTATTTCATGATCAGAAAAGAGACACGGCCTGAGCCTCCCGTTAGCGGTCAGCCTGATACGGTTGCAATCAGCGCAAAAGTTGTGACTGAGAGGACTTATGATGCCTATCTCTCCTTTTGCATGCTTGAGGCGATACCTCTTTGAGGGGCCGTCGTCTGCCATTGAAGGGACCTGATGAAGGCTGCCGAGCAATTCGATCCGGGACTTGATTTCATCAAACGTCAAGACCTTCCTGATATCCCAAAAACCGCTTTTTCCGATGGGCATACATTCGATGAACCGTACAACATACGGATGATGCATGGCAAGTTCGACAAACTGCGGTATTTCGTTGTCGTTCACCCCCCTGATAACAACCATATTGAGTTTGACGAGAGAAAATGCCTCTGTTGCAGCAGCGATTCCATCCATGACTTTGTAGAAGGAATCGCGGAGAGTTATCTTACGAAACTTCAGGGGATTGAGTGTGTCGAGGCTGATATTGATCCTCTTGATGCCCGCATCAGAAAGCGGGCCCGCCATATCCTTCAGCAGGATTCCGTTTGTTGTAAGGCCTATTTCTTCTATGCCGGGAGTTGCGGCAAGGAGCTTGATGAACGGGAGAATATCGCGTCTTATCAGGGGCTCTCCTCCGGTGATTCTGAGTTTTCTGATTCCGAGGTCGGTTGCGGCGCGAACGATTTCAATGATCTCTTCATACCTGAGGATCTCGCTGTGCGGCAGCGGGTTCAGACCATCAGCAGATACGCAGTAGCAACACCTCAGATTGCACCGGTCGGTGACAGAGACCCGGAGGTAGGTGATCCTTCGGTCAAAGGGGTCTATGTTGGTTTCCATTTGGTTGCCCCAAAACTATATCCCTATTGTTTTTGCTCCGTGATAAACCACAAAGGCTGTGATCCATGCCAATGAGGTGCTGTAACCTATGCTGAAAATGGTCCATTTCCATGAATTGGTCTCATGCCGGATTGTCGAGATAGTCGCGATACACGGCATATAGATCAATACAAACACCATAAAGGAAAGGGCGGAGGCCCGGGTCATCCCCGACCTTGTCAGGGCCGTCTTCAAGGCCTCTGTTTCATCTTCATCCTCAGCCGCATAAATGACCCCCATGGTGCTGACAACGAGTTCTTTTGCGACTAAACCCGTAATAATGGCGACGCTTCCGCGCCAATCAATACCTATGGGGGCAAAGACCGGGGCCAAAAATTTCCCCATACGTTCTATGTAGGAATCTTCCAGGTTGTCTGATCCTTCGTATCTATTGCCTGCCGTCTCCGGAGTCGAGGACGTAATGCCTTGCGGAAAAGAACTCAGGACCCATACAATTACAGACCCTGCCAGGATTATTCCTCCCATCTTTTTCAGGAAGAACTTGCTTCGTTCCCACATGTGAATCAGCAGGTTTCTGACCGTGGGGTTACGGTAAGGCGGGAGTTCCATTACAAACGGCGCGGATTTTCCCTTGAAGAAGATATTCTTAAAAAGCCGTCCCATCAGGATGGCCAGGATAACCCCCGTGAAGTACATGGCGAATATTACGTTGCCCGCGCTTTCAGTAAAAAAAGTCCCTGCGAGAAGCAGATAAACCGGGAGTCTTGCAGAGCATGACATCAAGGGATTGATCAGGATGGTCAGAATCCTGTCATTTTGGCTTTCAAGAGTGCGTGTAGCCATGATCGCCGGCACATTACAGCCAAATCCCATCAGCATGGGGATAAATGACTTTCCATGCAATCCTATGAGATGCATTACCCTGTCCATCAGGAACGCGGCCCTTGCCATATATCCGGTATCTTCAAAGATGGCGATGCACAGGAAAAGGATCATGATGTTCGGAAGAAAGATAACAACGCCCCCTATACCTGAAATAATGCCGTCAACAAGAAGATCGTGCAGGATGCCGCTCGGAACAAGCAAAGACGCGACCTGGCCGAGATGCCATACTCCGGCGTCAAGCCACTCCATCGGATAGGCGCCTAATGTGAAGGTGATCTGAAACATCCCCCACATAAAGAGAATGAAGATAGGGATGCCGAGTATGCGGTTCGTCAGTATCTTGTCGATCCTGCGGGAGATGTCCCTTCTGTCTCGTCGGCCGGTCTTCTGGACCTCCTCGATTATTCCCGCGATAAATCCGTATCGCCGGTCCGTCATCAGTATCTCGGGTTCCTCGCGGAAAAAACCGAAGAGCTCTTGACGCAGGCCGGATGCCTTCTCTAATATCGCGCCTCCATGAGTTCCGGTCCTGTTCATGATCCGTTTTTTCACCACACTGTCGTCTTCCAGGAGCTTCACTGCGGTCCAGCGGGGATTGTACGGCAGGTTTCCCCCTGTCTTTTCTCTTATAAAGGCATTGAGTTCAGAGATGGCTTTTTCTATTTCGTGTCCGTAGCTGACGCGGCGGGATTGATCAGGGATACCTTTATCTGATTCGGCAATAGAAATAATTGTCTCAAGAAGCCTGTCAGTTCCCTCGTTGCGGCTACCGACAAGGCTCACTACCGGAACAGCCAACAACTCGGAGAGCTTGTTGGTGTTTATCTTTATCGCATTTTCGCGGGCCACATCGATCATATTAAGGGCAAAGATGACCTTTGTGTCGAGTTCCCTGATTTGTGTGGAGAGATAGAGGTTTCGTTCCAGATTGGAGGCATCGATAATGGCTACGACCACATCAGGTTTTTCATCCAAGACAAAATCGCGAGCCACTATTTCTTCGATGGAATATGGCGTGAGGCTGTAAGTGCCCGGCAGATCAACGACAACAATATCGTATCCGTTGTGATTCAGGTGACCCTCTTTTTTTTCAACGGTCACCCCCGGCCAATTTCCAACCTTCTGTCTTGCGCCGGTGAGATTGTTAAAGACCGTGGTCTTGCCGGAGTTCGGATTTCCTGCAAGCGCCACAGTGAAAGTCTTTTTCGGCATTACGTTTGGTTTCCTTCTATAGACCTTCACATAAATAATTGCACGGCGTTATCGGTCAAAATCCTCGACAACGTACCCCAATGTACGCCTTACTCGAATTTTTCCCTCTAGTCTTGTGCAATCAATTATCTGAAGGTCTATACTTTTTTTACAACTATCTGGCTGGCCTCACATACCCGGAGTGAGATATGGTAACCCTTTAGAATCAGTTCCATGGGGTCCTGCAAGGGAGCATACTTTTCAATTTGGATCTCCGTTCCCTTCAGGAAACCCATTTCCATAAGCCGCCTGCGAAATGCGCTGGTCCCCCCCACCCGGACTATAGTGGCCTTTTGTCCTTCTTTCAACCGGCTTAGTCTCAGTCCCGGCGTTTGACCTTTTTCTTTTC
Organism: Desulfobacterales bacterium C00003106; assembly: GCA_001751015.1. Taxonomy (GTDB): domain Bacteria; phylum Desulfobacterota; class Desulfobacteria; order Desulfobacterales. Next base: position 7,128 of record MAXM01000171.1, on the reverse strand, counting down.
CGCCGGGAATGATCATGATCTTTTTGGCGATACCTCTGCCAACCGCCAGCCGACTGCAATTATGAGCAAGAACAAGGGGACCCTTGCCGGAGTTGGTCAATAGTTCAACCTCGTCTCCGACACGTATGCCGAGAGAAGCCAAGCGGTTCTGTATGCCGCTTCCTCCGAGGAACTCCTTGATCTGAACCCATTCTCCTTCCCTGGCTGACGCAATGGAAACCAATGGTTCACGTTTGTTTATGCAATCTGAGCAAAGACCGTATATCTCCATCTTGTGTTGCAGCATGTGAAAGCCGTATTGAGATGCTATCTGAAGCTGGAGGGCCTCCAGATCGTCGTCTTCAAATTCGACTATTTTCTGGCATCTTGTGCAAATCAGATGGTCATGATGATATCCGAGATGCCTGTGTTCATATGTAGACTCTTCAAGCTCAAATTTGTTCTCTTGCACAAAACCGTAACAAGCCAAAAGTTTTAAGGTCTCCCTGACAAAGTCCGGTTCAAAATCATAGTCTTTCTTGTTTAACAGAGCTATGAGCTCCGCGCAGGTGACATGTTCTTCAGTGTCGAGGAATACTTCGAGAATCCTGATTCTGTCGCCTGCCCGGTCAATCGCTTCTTGCCTGAAGAGAACCCGAAGCTGCTCCATCTCCTGCTGGTGAATTGTGTTCATGAAATATTCCTTTTCCCCTGACGTCTTCAACAAGTCCGATTTCCATCTTTCCAAAGCAATAATAGGTCTTGAGCCAATTTCTGTCAACGTAGTTTTTCTTGGGATGGTTCTATACATTATGATATATACGAATTATCGGGATTTTTCACAAGAGCGAAAAGAAGGTGGAACCATCCCATAAGAGCTGAGAAATAAAGAGGTCTCGATTGACATTGTCGTGAAAAGACTTTATTCTAAGAATACGGGATTTTTTCATCAGTTGTGGCCTTTCGAGGCATAGAACAAGCAAGCCGGGGCTTTGTGTCGTGGTAATCCGGCAGGAGGTATCAATGAATACGATAAATGTAATGATAAGCGGGCTTCCGGGAAATATGGCCGCAAGGGTTGCAGGACTTGTTGCAGGCGATGACGCATTTGAGCTTCTTCCTTATTCCCTTACAGGTTCTGAGATCACCGAATCGGAGACCGTTGTCGGTCCTGTTTCAGTGCGGCTGTTTCGTCCGGAAGAAAGAGAGGAACTGCTGGAGGAGATTCAAAAGATAGACGGCCCCTTGATAGCAGTCGATTACACACATCCTTTGGCAGTCAATTCCAACGCCTCCTTTTATTGTGATAACTCGATCCCGTTTGTCATGGGCACGACCGGAGGCGACAGGGAGGCATTGACGAAGGTGGTGGAGGGATCGTCTGTGCCGGCGGTGATCGCTCCGAACATGGCCAAACAGATTGTGGGTTTTCAGGCCATGATGGAGTATGCAGCGAGGGAATTTCCGGATCTCTTCAAGGAATATCGCCTTGAAATCAGGGAGAGTCATCAGAAAGGAAAAGCGGATACAAGCGGAACCGCCAAGGCGATGACAGACTATTTCAACCGACTCGGCATCCCGTTTTCCAAAGACCGGATCCGGATGATAAGGGAGCCCGAAGTCCAACGTTCGGAACTGGGCGTGCCGGAGGAATACCTTGCCGGGCATGGCTGGCACACGTACACCCTTGTGTCCGCAGACGAAACCGTCAGGTTTGAATTCGTGCATAATGTAAACGGCAGGGAAGTCTATGCCCACGGCACATTGGACGCGATTCGGTACCTGGCGGAAAAGATAGAGCAGGGGATAGAAGGACGTGTGTTTACGATGATTGATGTGTTGAAGGGGGTATAGCCGATCATGCGGGGTGTTATTGCTCTTATAATGGCCGGGGGAAAGGGGGAACGCCTTTTTCCGCTGACTGCGGATCGCACCAAACCGGCGGTTCCTTTTGGGGGATCTTACCGGATCATCGATATTGTGTTGAGCAATTGTATCAACTCGGGGATATACAAGATCATGGTATTGCCGCAGTACAAGGGGCAGTCTCTTGTTGACCACCTTGAGGCCGGGTGGAATATCTTTAGTTGGGATCTTGGGCACTACCTCAGGATTGTTTCCCCTCAGATGCGTACAGGAAAGGACTGGTACCGGGGCACAGCCGATTCCGTCAGGCAGAATCTCTATTTGATCGAGCGGGACAATGCATCACAGATCCTGATCCTGTCCGGGGATCATATATACAAAATGAATTACACCCAGTTTTGGGATTACCATGTCGCAAAGGGGGGGGTAGTTACGCTCTCGGTTGTGGAGGCGCCGATATCCGAGGCGCATCGATTCGGGATTGTGGAAGTAGATGAGAATTTTCGAGTAATAGGATTCGAGGAAAAACCGGAGGATCCCAGGACCATACCGGGTGATCCGGAGCATGTTCTGGTTTCAATGGGCATATATCTATTTCAAAAAGGTGCCCTGATCGACGTGTTAAAGGGGACTGATCAGGACGATTTCGGTAAGGATATCATCCCTGCAATGATCGACAAATACCCGGTTTACGCCTATTCCTACAAGAAGAAAAACAAGATCAAAGATTATGTATATACGACCTCAAAGGACGGCGATCAAGTCAAGGTGCTGGTAGAACAGACGCGTGATTCCTCCTATTGGAGGGATGTGGGGGATCTTGATGCTTACTGGAACGCCAATATGGATTTGACGGGGGTCGATCCCATCTTTAACCTTTATGGCCAATACTGGCCCTTACGGACGCTGCAAACGCAGCTTCCGCCGGTAAAGACCGTTTTCAAAAACCGGGGGGAAAAGCGAGTCGGGATGATGCTGGATTCGATGGTCTCTCATGGTTCTATCATCAGCGGTGGCACTGTGACGAGTTCCATTCTTTCTTCGAATGTGCTTGTGAGGAGCTGGGCGGAGATAAGGGAATCCGTAATCATGTCGAACGTGGTAATAGGCCGACACTCCAGGATCATGAAGGCCATTATCGACAAGGACAATAATATTCCCGCATACACGGAAATAGGCTACAATCCATCAAAAGACAGAGAGCGATTCGTGGTTACGCCGAGGGGAATTTCGGTGGTCAGGAAGGGGATGTTTCGATAAACAGTCCGCCTTCCCTGACTGAACAACCCTTGCTGTTTTTGTCCGCAGATCTTCTTAACGAGCCGATTCAACAGCAGCGAGCTGTTCTTTTATCAGTTGTTGCTGTACAGCAGGGGTAATGGCGAACTTTTTCATTTGAGAAAGGCAGCCCCTTGCAGCTTTCAGGTCTTCTTTCGTGTTTTTGACCAAAGCCAGGTTGACTTTGCCGATCCCGGCCAGGAAGCGGATCCCGTTATTTCGCACGATTATGTCTTGTTGGTCATCATCAGTTAGGGCATACGATTCCGCCTTTCTCAGGAGGGTCTCAACCTGTTGAAGGTTCGGGGTATCCTGAACATTCAGGGCCTGGTCGGCCTGGGAGAGATAATACCGGAACAGGACAGGGTATGCCTGTTTCCTGGTGCAAGTGTCACTTACGATAGTCTTTCCCGTATCGTCGGTTGGAAGGTGAATGTCTGTGAATCTTCCAACCAGCCCCATTCCTATAGGGCCGAAATGCCCCTGCCGCACCTCCACAACATCCCCTTGTTGTTTGAAAGAAAAAACGTTTGCGTTAGAAAAACTGGCGCCCAAAATGAATACAAAGAGCAGCACAAAGGCAGAGACGCCATACAGCAATAAGGGACCTTTTCCGTCAATCAAACAGGACGAATTCCGCCAGAGGTCTCCTATAAAGCTTGAAAATTTGGCACATTTACCCTTGGTTGACTCCGCGTTTTTTCCGGATTCTTTTGTGTTTGGCATTGTTTCCTCCAATTTTACATAGGTTCTTGGCTTGATCTGTGTACGTTGACCCGTTCATTGTCAGGGATTTTCTCATTGTTATGAAAAATGCAAACATTTTTATATAAAATTCAAGGGGGATTTGTAAAGAGATTTTTGAGCTTCTTTTGATTACTCAGCCGGCAAAATCTTCTGGTCGATGGGGCTATTACTATGTTTGTTATGAAAAATAAGCGAGTTGACCCAATTGTGATTCCTTGTGCGGTAATATCGATTTGAAACTTCCCTTGGAATCTGAGGGCGCTGGTGTTAATCTATTTATGATGTGCCTCGAAAGGCGATAACCGATCTATGAACAGGGACGGTTTGGAACGGGGACGGAATAACTTCCCCAAGTAGGCGCATAGATTTGGGTCAAATTTGTTCGATCTCAAATCACAAAAGTTGAAGGAATAGCAAGCTATTTTGATGCTTTTGGGATTTGAGATCGGGCAAAGGTGGCCTGAAGCTGTGATGCATAGTTGAGGAAGTTATTTTGTCCCCGTTCCTTTAGGGTTCTCTCAACAATAAATTTGCATTTTCAGGTGTCGAGGCGCTCGCATGGCAAGACGCGAGGAGGGCGAATAGCCGAGCTATTTAACCGACAAGCAACGATGCCAGGCGAGATGAGTCGGCGCATCAAAATGTGAAGTTATTTTTGAGCGAGCCCTTATTGTCAGGGATATGCAGATATGACATCAAATATTGTAAATATAGATCTTTCGGCCTTGAGGCGCAACTTCAGGAAGATCAAGTCCCGGATCGGGTTTTCGGCTCGTATCTTGTGTGTTGTCAAGTCTGATGCTTACGGACATGGCATGCTCCCGGTTGCAAGAGAGCTGGAAGCGATGGGAACGGACTGTTTTGGCATATTCGAAGTCGAAGAGGGAAGGACCCTGAGAGATGGAGGCGTTCGCACGCCCCTTCTTGTCCTGAAAGGGATTGATGCGGATGAAATCGCCGCCGTGACGGAATATGATCTCATCCCGGCCGTATTTGATATCGATATTGCGCGCCTGTTGTCCGACCATGCCCTGAAACAGGGGAAATGCGTGCCTGTTCACGTCAAGGTGGATACAGGTATGGGCAGGCTTGGTGTACAGTGGCAGGAGGCGCGGAGCTTCATCAAGGGTCTTGTTCATCTCAGAGGGGTTCAGGTTACCGGTATATTTTCTCATCTTTCTGTCGCTGACGAGGTTGGACATTCTTTTACTGATGTGCAGATAGAGCGTTTTCAGGATTGCGTGGCCATGGCGCATGACCTTGGGATAAGAGACCCTGTAACCCACATTGCAAACAGCGGCGCGATCTCAAATCAAAAGGGCGCTGAAGGCGGCCTTGTGAGACCGGGTATTATGCTGTACGGGTCTTCTCCTTCCGCCGCATGTCCCGGCTGCGACGGACTTTCGCCTGTTATGAGCTTTGTATCCCGGGTTATTCAGGTAAAAACCGTTCCCGCCGGGACTCCCATCAGTTATGGACGACGCTATGTAACCAAAGCTCAACGCATAATCGCAACTATCTGCGCCGGATATGGCGATGGTTACAGCCGCCTCCTTTCCAACAAGGGAACAGTGCTGATTCGCGGGAGACGCGCCCCGGTCGTGGGAACGGTCTGTATGAATCTGACAATGGTGGATGTAACCGGAATAGAGGGGGTTTCTGCAGGAGATGAAGTCGTTATTCTCGGCGGACAGAAAAGAGACCGGATCACTGCTGAAGAGATTGCGCAACAGATCGGGACTATCAGTTACGAGGTCTATTGTGCGATTGGAAAGAGCAACAGACGCTGTTATCTCGATGGGTTGTCATAAAACATGGAGTTTCAGAAAGTCTGCGGAAACAGGGAGAGTCCGGTCATGCCGGAAGATGACGGCTTTTCTTGTGGCGTCTTTCTATCTTCTTTTCCTGCCGTCCCTTTCCAGCAGCGCAACAGCCCGACAGATTCTGGATCTTTTGAAAGAAAACGACTCTATTGTCGTGGCTGATCATTCCGGGCGTATACTTCTTGAAAAAGATGCTGACATCAAAAGGATACCTGCATCGACCCTGAAGATCCTGACCGTCCTTGCCGCATTCCATTTTCTTGGTCCGGACTACAGATTCATTACAAAGTTCTATACCGACGACAACGCCAATCTGAAGATCAGGGGATATGGAGATCCACTTCTGATTTCCGAGGTAATAGAAGAGATCTCATCGGTCCTGGCCCGTAAAATCAGTATGTGCAACAGCGTCATTGTAGATGATTCCTATTTTACAAACAATAGCGCGATACCGGGTGTGTCAGATTCCGCTAATCCGTATGATGCCCCGTTAAGCGCCCTTTCTGCAAATTTCAATACGGTTTTTTTCAAGCGCAACAGGAAGGGTGAGATCGTTTCCGCGGAACCACAGACCCCAATCATCCCTTATCTGGTTGATAAAATAGGCAAAAATTACAAGGGTGATAGAATCTCGCTTTTTGGAAATCAGCACGAAGCCGCCATCTATACAGGCCACCTGCTCCTGCACTTTCTCAAGGAAAACGGTGTTGTCTGCGAGGAAACCGTTCAATGCGGGACCATTCTCCCGGAAGACAGACTCATATATACCTATTCCGCAATATCTACCATAAGAGAGGCAGCCAAAGGGTTGTTTGAATTTTCCAACAATTTTATGGCGAACCAGATTATGCTTGTCCTTGGCGCAGAGGTATTCGGACCTCCGGCCACATTGGAAAAGGGGAGACAGGCAGTTCTGGATTATGCCGACACACTCGGGCTGTCCGGGATCAGAGTTGCAGAAGGTTCAGGTATCTCAAGACAAAACAGGCTCTCTGCCCGCGACATGCTCAGAATCCTCAAGGAGTTTGAACCCTGTCGCAGACTTCTGATCAGCAGGGGCCTCACCTATTACAAGACAGGCACGCTGGATGGAATTCAGACAAGGGCGGGATACATGGAAACTGACGAGGGGTCTTCCTTTTTTGTCATATTTCTGAATACCCCTGGAGGAGACGCCGACAGGCTATTAGACCTGATTGCCGGAAAATGGGGGTCTCCCGGCAGATAGACTGCCAAAGGCTGAAGACTGAAGGTAAAATATGGGATGTGCCGTATTGTGCGTGGGCAAAGGTATGGAAATCGATCTATCAAAGATTTAAAGAGCCAATATCAGGGAGTTCGCCAAGGATGATCCCTGTCAGAGTATAACTATCTTGTATAGCTATACTTTTTCAAATGGCGTCTGGTGCCAAACAGGTGAAGTGTGTCCAAAGTC
>MAXM01000170.1 GCA_001751015.1 Desulfobacterales bacterium C00003106 | reverse complement strand
GCTTCAGGCCACCTTTGCCCGATCTCAAATCCCAAAAATATCAAAATAGCCTGCTATTCCATCAACTTTTGTGATTTGAGATCGAACAAATTTGACCCGAATCTATGCGCCTGCCTGGGAAAGTTATTCCGTCCCCGTTCCTAAGTGCAGGTTTTTGTCATGTGAGCACCACTGCTCATGACACTCTAAATAAATATGTAAAGCAGGACCATATCCCTGCAGTGCAATAAACCGTTACATAGCAAAGTGTGTGCCAGACGTGATAGTATAATACATTCAGATAGTTATATATAACGAAGCGTGCGGAATGACGAAGATTTGTAAGATCTCTGACACAAATTCGTATTCTCCTGCATACCTCATACGATTCAAACAATATGTCCGTTCGTTAGAGAGACACGCGCCTTGCAGAAAAACATGTTGTTGACTCTGTGTTTAAGGAACGGGGTCGGCAAATGGATTGGAGCGGGGGAGAAACTTCTGTTTTGGTCTTGAAGGAGTTACGAGCGGTTAATGGAAAGGGCGGCCCGCGCTAATTGATCAGCGCGTTCGTTATCCGGGATTCCGGAGTGTCCTTTGACTTTGATAATCTTGATATCCTTAAAGCGTTTCATTAGAAGTTTGACTTGAGTGACGAGACGTATGTTCTTTTTTGGTTTCCATCCGAGCAATAAGAGACCGTAGCAATACTGGCTGTCCGTATGGAGCCGAACAGGGATATCTGTGGTCTTGACGCTTTCGAGGGCAACTTTTATAGCCGATAATTCCGCAATATTGTTTGTGGCGGTTCCAATGTATTCGGAGATCTCTTTTTCCTTATCACCGTAACGTAAGTGTATTCCTATACCCGAGGGCCCCGGATTCCCGGACGACGCGCCGTCGGTGTAGATCGTTATGGCCCCGCGTTCCGGGACAAGGGGAGGGCTTCCCGAAAAACCGCGAGGCCTTTTGGATACTTTATTCTGTTTTTTCTTTTTCAGCCGTCGGGGATCAATCGGTTGAACTGCTTCCGGAGACACATAATACTCATAGTCATGATCTATCTGATACTTGATCAATACCTTGTTATTTTTGATTAACGGATTTCCATCTTTATCAACCGAAAGATAGACCTTGTGATCCTTGAACATCATTCGTTTCCATTGGTCTTTTGTCCTTTGTTCAACGTCAATTTTCAATTCCCCAATCCTTTTTTCCCGTGCCCTACGTTTTTGATAGATTATTTATCCGCCATTCGATTTGGCGGCAGATACCGAGTATGGTTGCTGCATCCCTTGATGTCAGATGCGCCCGCGCAAAGGACCTTCGTATCTTCATCATCCGGTAATCAGGATTGTCGTCTTTTATGTAGTCTATTTCGATAAGGATCTTTTTGAGACGGTCATACATACATTCCATCTCTTTAGAATCAGCGAGCTTCGGAATTTGGGGAAGACCTTTCGGCATCCCTGTTGTGAAAAGCTCATAGCAGACTATCATAACAGCATGCGACAGATTCAACGATGAAAAGCTCGAAGTCGGAATCCTAACGAGTGTATGACAGAGCCTGATCTCGTGGTTTGTAAGGCCCCGATCCTCAGGGCCAAAGACAAGCGCGATTCGGTTGTTTTCGGAAAGACCGGCCAGATAGGGGGCTATGCTGCGCGGGGATTTAACGGAAGACCTCACACCCCCGGTTCGGGCGGTGGTTCCGACCACATGACCAAAATCCGCCACTGCTTCTGTGAGTTCATCATATATCTTTATCGATTTGATAATATCTGCTCCCATCCGTGTGGCAAGATGGCGCATTCTCTCCTTGTCGGGATTTTCCGGATCGACAAGTATGAGATGTGAAATTCCCATGTTCCGGGCTGCACGAGCCGCGCTCCCTATGTTTTCCGGAAAGCGCGGTTTGTTAAGCACGATGCTGAAGTGTTCAAGCCTTGGTTTCATCATAAAGAAAGTATTCTTTACGGATCTCTTCAAACTCCCTGAGACCGTCAGACCATCCTGCTTCTATAGATTTGATTGGCTCAAACGATTCGATCGCCTCGCGGATCTTTTGATCGCCGATAATCAGGTCGATCGGCAGTTTTTCATACTCATACTCATACGGCGGCTTTTTCCACTCAAATTCCTCGGGGTATGCCTTTAACAGAGCCTGAAGGAGCAAAAGCGTAGTTCTATACGGCTGAAAACACAAAGGATCAGTCACGTGGAGTTGAAACCCGTAGCATAGAGAATCCTTCCACTTGTTGGATACAGGCTCAAATCCCACCATTCTTAAGCGCACCCCCGGATATTCAACCTGGTCTGACAGGTCCTTCAGAAACGCAGGCAGGAGAAACGGCGCGCCGAAAAGTTGAAAGGGGAGGGCGGTGCCGCGTCCTTCGGAGATATTTGTCCCTTCCCACAATACCTGGCCCGGATAGACAACAGCGGAGGCAGGCTCCGGAAGGTTGGGGGAGGGGAGCACCCATGGAAGTGATGTGTCAGAAAAGTACATGTCTCTCTTCCAGCCGGCCATCGAAACTACGGTGAGATCAGAACCTATCCGGAAGTAATCATTAAAGAGCCTGGCAATCTCGCCAATGGTGAGTCCGTGCCGCATCGGGACAGGATACATGCCGACAAAAGAGGCGTAATCGGATTTCACGGAGTTCCCCTCGATCTGTATGCCGCCTATTGGATTGGGCCGGTCGAGCACCACGACCTCCTTTTCGTATTTTCGGGCGGCCTCAAGGCAGAGCGCCATCGTATAGATAAAGGTGTAAACCCTGGTCCCAACGTCCTGAAGATCAACAATCAGCACATCTATGAGGTCAAGCATCTCTTTCGAGGGTATCCTGGTTTCGCCGTACAGACTGAAAACAGGGATTTTCAGGAAGGGATCTGCCATGTCCGAAGAGGCGATCATGTTGTCCTGTTTTTCCGAGAAAAAACCGTGCTGCGGACTGAAGAGCGCCTTGAGCCGACCAGGGAACGATTTGGCAATCAGATCACGACTGTGGCGCAATTTTCTGTCAACTGATGCGGGGTTGGCCAGGAGTCCGAGCCGCTTTCCCTTTACGATTTTTGAAAGGGATTTTTCGGAAACAAATCTTTCGATGCCTGTTTGTACAATCTGCATGTCTGTTCAGCTATAGACCTTCACATAAATAATTGCACGGCGTTATCGGTCAAAATCCTCGACAACGTACCCCAATGTACGCCTTACTCGAATTTTTCCCTCTATCCTTGTGCAATTAAT
>MAXM01000169.1:6490-7056 GCA_001751015.1 Desulfobacterales bacterium C00003106 | reverse complement strand
GTGACTTTTGGAGTCCTCTTCATCAGGGTCTGTGCTGTACCGAAACGTATCTGTATATCCGAGACTAACTGTGTCAGCCGGGCCGAACTGATGCAGGATCTCCGCTGTAGCGGTATTGGCATAATAGGGTTCTCTGCTTGTAGCGACTGTTTGATCTTCGGATTCGTCCCTGCTTGATGGATCTTCGGTCTGGGTGAATGTGTCCGTTACGTTCAATTCCGTATGGCTGCCCAACTCGGTATAGCCGCTTATGGATGCGCTCTGCCGGACATTATTTTGATCCGGGTTCTTGTAGTACCAGGCGAATCCAGGCGCATAAGTTACCGTTATCTCGTCGTGTTGTCCTAAAAGACTGTAATAAAGGGCCGGAGTGACCGTGGTAATCCAGTCTGATTCGCGCCCATCCCTGGAAAGGAAAAGGTTATCGGTAAATTCCTCGCTCACCGAAATTGACGCAGTGACTACTGAATACCGCTCAGCAAAAGAGTTTGAAGGCGACAAGAGCAAAAAGACAAATAATAGTCCGCTGCAAAGGACAAAAGACCGCAAAAAAGGATTCCCTCTGC
>MAXM01000169.1:635-6435 GCA_001751015.1 Desulfobacterales bacterium C00003106 | reverse complement strand
AACTCCGTCCGACTGTTATTTTGTCCCCATCACTAAGGAACGATAATTGTGTCATCTGCCTTGAGGGGGACGTTCTGACTGAAGTCTTTCCCCTTAATAATATCCTTGTAGTTGATACTGAAGACCTTTTCTTTTCCATCTTCTCTACGAAGAAGAATGATCTTGGTTTTTGCCGCCCACTCGGAAAACCCGCCGGCAAGCGCAAATGCCTGGAGTACGCTGAGATCCTTCAGGAGCGGATATTCCCCGGTTTGGACTACCTCTCCCAGGATATAAAATTTACGGCTTGTCGCCTCCCGCACTATAACGGTGACAGAAGGGCCTTCAACAAAGGCCTGAAGCCTCTTTTCGATATCCTCCTTCAACTGCATGGGTGTCTTGCCCACGGCCTTGACGTCGTTCAGAAGGGGAAGTGAGATCATCCCATCTGTCCTCACGAAGATCTCTCCGGACAGATCAGGCTCTTTCCAGACATTGATCTCCAGGAAATCGCCGTTGCCGATTCTGTAGGTCCCTTTTCCAGAAACTGATGGTTCAGAAGCCTTGTCCTGTGAGAAGGCCGGTATGACCGACACCGATATCGCGGCAAAGATGATAGCAACAGGGAAAAGATATCTTGCTTTCATGGTAGTTGTTCCTCCTTGAGATTCAGAATTTTGATATACGCATCTGATATTTGCTCAATCGGGCAGGAACTCTGTCAGATACGGAAAAACGGCCTGTATGAACTCGGAATGTTCCTTGACCGCTGCTTCTGTGTTAAACGTAGGCGAGGAGATGCGGACCAGGGCCCCGTCGCTTCTTTTTCTGAATATGGAATCCATTATCATGTATATCCTGTCTGCATACTCGTTAGCAATGATACGTCCCCTTGAATGATACCAGTAAGTAAAAAGCTGTCTTGTATCTCCCTTCTGAACAATATATTTGTTGATTCTTATCAACTGGTTGGAAGGCGTCACGTTGACGGTGTATGTCTCTGATTCAATCGGATGCCACCCCCCTCCCGGCAAACAGTGCTTGGGAGAATGAGTCATCTCGCCTTCTTTCTGGTCNNGTCTGTGAAATACCCCACGTAGAGCGTCACAGGAAAACCGTTGTCGCGTGTGTATGTACGCATGAAGTAATCGTCAACTCCAAGCGTCTTGAGTGTTGCTTCGTCCATTGCCTGTTCCGATACTTGCACCCATTGACCGATCTCTGCCGGAAACTCACTCAACGGGCATTGCAAGGGAACAGGACGCACGCCCGTTACGAAATCAAGGTAAACAAAGGTCGAGATCAGGAGAAACAACGCAACTATGAAATGTGGACGAAACATCGGTTTGCTATGACCTGTAAGCTGTTTTTCGTAATATGATTCCCACTGCAAAAAGCAGCGCAAATGCGACGATAAAGATAAGCCAGCCTGAAAACGTGTGCAAAAAGCCGGTTGCAACCTCAGGCCCGAAGTAGTGAGCAAGTATTCCAGTGCCTGTGACTCGGAATATGTTTGCTATGACAGCAATCGGGATTGTTGAAAGAATCAGGACTATCTTTTTCCACAATCTGTTCTGGCTCAAGTGGGCAAAAATTACTCCGAGCGTAATCAGGGAAACAAGGGAACGTATCCCGCTGCAGGCGTCTACGATTTCCAGTGTAGTACTAGCCAGGTGGATGATATTCCCCTCGCGAAAGACCGGAATACCAAACAACAGCAGGCACCAGCACGCGACTTTCGATGCAAGGAGTTTCAGCGGAAAGGCTATGGCATCATATAGTATATAAGGAATTGGGATCATAAGCGCCAGAAAAAAAATCGGAAAAAGGAGAAGTCTTGTGATCTCCTTTCCGGACAACAGAAAAAGAGCTCCAACCAACACTATGAGAAATGAAAAGCGTTTCGTGAATAGTTCGCTTCCTATCGTGCCTGCAATCAGGACAAAAAGGCCTGTCAGAAGAATCGGCAGGCCCCAGAGGGACGGCGATGCATTCGCCTTTTTAAGCTCGACCCTTTTTTCCCATACCAGATACCCGGATATAAATGGCACAAAAAAGCCGTGGGAATAGTTCGGATCAGTGTTCCAGTCCGACACCAGCGCTTTCAATGTCGGATAGTATAATACCAGTATGAGCACGCCTGTTGCGGCGAGTTCCCACACAAGGCGTTTCGTCGATGTCGCCGATTGAGATGGTCTTGTCATGTTGCGCATTGACCCTCACAAGGGTATAAATACATGAGGATATCTCTTAGTCGCCTGTTTGATTATTCAATTCGTTGAGAATCTCTGCTGCATGCTCCTGATACGGGCTTTCAAGGTGCAGCGCAAGGGCCTTTTCAAGGTGTGATCTTGTTGCATTCCCTTCATTCTTGCTGTGGTAAGCCATACCAAGATGATAATGTATCAATGGATTTTCCGGCATGCCGGAGACTGCGTCCGTCAAGTGCCAGACAGCCCTTGTGGCAAGATTTCTTCTGAAATAGGCCCAGCCCAATGTATCCGCCACACAGGGATCGTCAGGGAGCCGTTCGTATGCTGACTGCGCCAGGGTGAGCGCCTTATTCAAATCTTTGTTGTATTCGAGATAGAGCCACGCCAGGTTATTGGCGATCAGCGGAGATTCAGGGGCTTTCTTCAAGGCTGTTTCATACGTTTCGATAGCCTTTTCGGCATTCTCTTCCCGCAGATAGAGCGAAGCCAGTCTTTCGTATGCCTCCAGAAAATCCGGCATTGTCTGCAAAGCGCTTTCATACAGCGCGATCTGGCCCGCCCGTTCCGTCTTCCCGTCGTATGTCTCACCTATGCGGATATAGGAAGATATCATCTGCGGATCAAGACTGACAGCCTTCTTGAAATTTGACAGCGCTTTCTCCTTTTTGCCTTGAAGCAGGCAGACCTCGCCGAGTATGTGATAGAAAAAACCGTTTCGGGGCGCTTCTTCTATTCTCTCCAGACAGAATTTTTCAGCCTGATCCGTCTTTCCAGCGCTTGCCAAAAGCCGCACATACCGAAGAGCAGCGTCCGCCAGATCATTGTTGCCTCTCAACACCTCTTCGTACAACTTCAGAGAGTCCTCGATACGATTGGAAAATTCTGATGCCATTGCCATATAATACACCGGAGTCAAGGATTCGGGATGAATTCTCCGGGCGGCCACGAACCTCCTTAACGCCGAATCGTATTCTCCCTGACGCAAGAGTATGTTCCCCATGATCATGTGCGCCCTGTAGTTTTCAGGCTCTCTGACACAAACCCTTTTTGCGTATTCGAGGCTCAACTCATATTCCTCTCTCTTGTAGTAGATATCCGCAAGTGCAAGATCAGCCTCGGAAAAGTACGGATCGAGCGTAAGCGCACGCACAAAGCTCTGCTGCGCCAAACGAGTGTGATTGCCTTCCAGGTAGGCAAGCCCGAGTAGATAGTGTCCTAATGGGAAATCGGGCTCGGCCTCGACAACCACTTGAAAGCAGCCGACGGCATGCACGGTTTCCAGATTAAGCATATGGTACTTACCTTTCAAAAGGTTGACTTCAACGTCCTTTTGCAAGCCCCCGGAAAGCCCTTCCAGGACCAGGCGAGCCTGATTGAGCTTCCCCTGCGTCAGCAATATCTCGGCGATTGCCTTTTTTGCAGTCACGTTGTCCGGCGCCTTGCCTACTATTTTATTCAGTATTTCCAAAGCGTTGTCATGGTGCTCCGTTTCAGAATAAAACTCTGCGAGCCTCTTTTGATACGCAAGGTTTTCGGGCTCAAGACTCGTGGCATACAGCAGGTGTTTTTCAGCATTTTCAAGGTCTCCTCTAAGTCTGCAATAATTGCCCAGCTCGACAAACCGATCCGGTCCATTCAATTTGAGAGAGGCGGCGGCCTCATAAAGCCTGTCCGCTTCTGCAGTGTCGCCTTTTGCGAGACAACAAGCAGCCAGTTTGAGAAAGGCAGTCCCCGACTCCGGCCCAAGCCGAAGGGCCTTGCGGTAGGTCTCTTCCGCGGCATCGAACCGGTTTTTCATAAAAAGGAGGTCTCCGTAGAGGATCTGTGCCTCCACATTGTCCGGCGCAGCAGTCAGCATATAGTCTATCTCTTTTTCCGCTTCGACCAGGTTGAACAATACCAGCTCTATCTTTGCCAGGCTGATACGAACCTCCAGCGCATCCGGTTTCAGCCTGACTGACTCCTTAAAAGCAATCCTGGCCTGATAAAAATCGGACAACCGGAGATATGCAAGCCCGATTTGGTGATAGATGAATGCCGAATCCGGCTTGATTGCAGCCGCCTGCTTCCATGCATTCAGCGCATTGACATATTCACGCCTCTCAAAACAGATATTCCCCTCGTCAACCAGCGAATCAAACGACCCGTCCCCGCCCCGAAAACATGACATGATCGAAAACGCCACAAAAACCAACACGACCATGCAGACAGACAACGTCAAACAGTTGAGTCGTCGATTTGTCGAGTTGGGAAACAATTGCACACGATTTGGCATATTAGAACTCGAATGAATAAGGGACAGATACTCTCATCTATGGAAATGCAGCATGATCCTGCTCAGTTGCCCATCACTAATAAGGGAGAGCGGAAAACGAGGTTTGCATTATGTCCGTCCCAAAGAGACCAGCTTCAAAAGGACTATCAACACTACCAAAAGGAACAGAGCTTCCAGTTTATGGGACAGAATGTAGGATGGAATCTTGAACAGTTTGCCTATGAGGCTGTCCTCGTTAAAAACTCTAATGCCATCCTGATTCGTCATGCGCCTCGCTTCGGCCTTGGTATCGGAATCCGGTTCAGTCCCTTTTGACGGCTCTTTGATGGCGCCTGGCGGCAAGGCGCTCCTAAGCAACCCTTTGCTTGAACTGACGCGTATTAATGGAGTCAAACGCGGGGCCTTCGTGATACTTGCATGGTCTCGCATCAACTCGTTGCGTGCGGCTGATATGGAAGTTGGCCTCAAAGCCTGATCCGGGCGCTGCGTTCCAGCAGGATTGAATGCTGTGGCGGATATGGGTGGTGGCTTCAAAGCCTGATCCCAATCAGACGTTACATCAGCATTAAATGCCGTGGCGGATAGGGATGGCTGCTCCAAAACCTGATCCGGATGCCGGGTTCCACCAGCATCGAATGACAAATCACGAGTAGACAGACCCAATTCCGCGAGCAACTCTCGCGCCCTTCCCTGCAATTTTCCATATTCGTCCTGAAGCTTTTTCAATTTGAGATCAGCGTAGAAGATATCGGACAAACTGTTATCCAGGGAGCCGGGGCGATACAGAGCAACATTTATCGGAAGATTGATTTCAAGCAGGTCCATTGCTACAAATCTGTCAGAATTCCGGTAAACAAGAGGCTTTTGGCTCTGTTTTTTGGGCATGCACGAATAATTGTCGGAAACCGCAAGCACCCCCGGACTTCCGGGAGAAAATCCCCTGATACGCTCAAACTGAAAGGAGGAAAGGTTCGAGTCGTTGGATTCACGATAAAATGCATATCCGTAATGCCTCTCAACTATCAATAATAGCAGACAAAAGAAAAGGCAAATCATGCAGGTTCTTACCGTCGATGTCAAGACAGGCTCCGACTCCCCGGGTTACGGGTTCCAGGTCAATGTCATTGGATTCATCAGCTCAGGATCACCTCGCTCCCTTGCCCAAAATTACGGTCTTGATTGTCTGGAAAACGATCAAGATGTCCATGACAAGAGAAAGATTTTTTATGTAAAAAAGATCATAGTTTAGCTTTTCAAGGGCATCATCAACTGAAGCCCCGTATCCATAACTTACCTGCGCCCAGCCCGTTATCCCGGGCTTTACTGTAAAACG
>MAXM01000169.1:275-573 GCA_001751015.1 Desulfobacterales bacterium C00003106 | reverse complement strand
CCTTTCCAGCCTTTGTAATCCGTGGATCGTTCTCTTCGGCCCATACCGCACCGGATTGGGATTCAGCATCCTGAATCATGGTTCTGAACTTGACAACCTGGATAGGCATTTCCCACTGTCCGACCCGGGTCTGTTTGAAAAAGACCGGCCCGGGAGAGGTCACTTTGACAACAAATGCCACGATCAGTATAACCGGCGCTCCAAGGACAAGCCCCAGGCTCGAAAGCAGGATATCAATGCCTCTCTTTCCCCACAACGTGAGCTTGTGACGTCGAAAGCCCTCGGAAAAGATGAGCCA
>MAXM01000169.1:0-180 GCA_001751015.1 Desulfobacterales bacterium C00003106 | reverse complement strand
GTCCGGGTTGGAAACCTGCCCCTTTTTTCGTCAAGCGCCACAATGATCTTGTCTGTCCCTTTTTCCCGGGCGATTTCACACAGATGATCATAGTCGTCATAGCTTTCAATTCCCGGATCTTCCGCTCCCGGATCTTCCGCCAGCTTTGGATCGCCGGCATTATGCACAATGGCGGCCACA
>MAXM01000168.1 GCA_001751015.1 Desulfobacterales bacterium C00003106 | reverse complement strand
ATCCAATGTACGCCGTATCTACCTGTTCCGAGTTCTGTTAGATTGGTTCCATCATCATAATAAGTATTATCAATTTGCGCATTGGTTGAACTTGTCCAAGTTCCACCCGAATGATACCAACGTGTCATCAAGTCCGTTCCTGATGTATCTTGTGATATTGTAGGGAGTTGATTGTTTCCTAAGTATAGTATACCTGCTGTTGATGCTATATTCCGTGTTCCTGTTTCAGATACAACCGCCCCATCTGCGTGTTGAATGCCTCTGTGTATTAATCTTTCATGTGTTTCTCTGTCGTGGTCGGTAATTTGTGTCCCCGAATTGATAATTTTAACTTCAGTTCCATTTCGGCAAACCCGGCCCAATGTGAATTGTCTATATTGCTCAATTGTGGTTCTGTCTATGGTTACTGCTACAATCGGACTGCCGGCATTGTAATCAATATAAACATAACTTACCAGTGCATCGGTTAATACTATATTTTCAGTTAAAGACCAATCAAATGATTTGGTTTCAGACATCACAGTATCAGACATTTTAATGATACCCTTTCCGGCTGATACATCTATCTGTCCTGCTCCGGAATCAGATATTATACCACCTGCTATTATTCCAGACGATTTAAGATTCATGAAATCTTGCATATCGTCATAAGTAGGTGTTCCGATCGTACTAACTTCGATTTGATCTGCTGGAAATGTTAAATCTAGTATGTCTGTTATAGTTTTTGCTGTGGCACCACTAAACATTTTATAAGTTGAGTCGGTAGTGTTCTTAGATGTAGCAGATGTCCCTTCCTGCGCTCTTACTATGGTTTTTGTGTCACCCGTTCCGGCTGGACCGATAACCCTCACGATCTCAACATTGGGATCATCAGCTGGATTATTATAATTTGTACTGTCATACCAAGGCAGATTATACGCACCGTCAACTACGGGATCTGGCAACAGAAGCCCTTGCCCCGAGCTAAGTACTATAGAAGTGGCACTGGCATCATAACCAGCAGAAACCGTTACAAAACCAAAGTTTTTAACTGGGTCCATTTAATCACCCTCCATAAAATAGAAAGTGTGGCTAAATCCACACAGTCTATACTTTTTTCGCTGTTGATTTTTTCGGTGTTGTGTTTTCGGTTGGTTTTTCTTCGATGTTAGGTGTTTTGGTCTTTTTGACCATAACATCATCTACATGTACTAAGTCTTCAGTCGGTTTTTCTCCAGCAACGGGTGTCTTGGTCTTTTTAACCAAGACAATTTCAACATACCCAGCATCAACCCAGCTTTTTATAAGATCTGAATCTGAACATTCAAAAACTTCATCTCGACGGATACATGTTCCTGGATTATCCTTCCAATCGATACGATTCATCTTAGATACAAGTTTCAAAACAAACCCCTCATATGCCTGTTACAGTACACACACAAGGATCATTGTCACTGCTATCAAGATGTTTGAACCTCTGAGATAGTGCTGCAACCTGTCTTATATGCGTTGGGCTTGTCTGATCATCACCAATAATAAACACCCTATTCATGGGTGCCTGTGCTTCAATCAGATCGAAATATCTTATGTTTTCCTGTGAAGCAATTGGCGTAACCATTGCGGTTCCTGCCGTCAGGTCGTTTGATTCGAGAATTTGACCGCCTGCGTTTTCTGCACTGTTGTTGAGTATCCGCAACACTTTTGACCATTCTTCTACTCCAGTGGTTGATTCGCTCTGTTCAAGTTCTGCGAACTGGTCCCCGTGCAGCGTTAGATTGTATGCAGATGAAAATATATTATCGGCTTTAAGCAGTTTTTTAGCATTTGCCACGGCCGACAATGCACTACCATATGTTTCAAATCCAGCACCCGCAAAAGTATTTCCAGCTACTGAATACAAACCATCTATTTCTACTGTTGATCCGTCGGGTTGCCATCCAACTATACCGTTAATATCCTGCTCAATTGATATGTTTGCTGCCATTTCCATAGCGGAATCTGCCTCTATGTTAGTACCATTGGCAACCATCGTCGCCCATGTCCTGGCATCAATTGTAATCTCCTGCTGCTGGACAGGGATTTTAAGAATGTCACTTGTGATATCCATTGAATCTGCTTGTGATTCGTGGATCATATAATCAGTAGATGCTCCACCAGTTGCGACATAGTTAAACGTCTCAATAGCCATCATTCCGATTCCGTTGCCGCTTATTGCCGTATTGAGAGGAATCAGTTTTCTAATGACACTCTGTGATTTTAGTACTGGCAATATTGTTGTATCAAGATACTTGCCTATTGTCTCTAATGCACTTACCATGATTTTCACACTCCGGTTAGATTAATCCATGCACGGCCTGCGTCCGTTCTTGACTGTGCGGCAGTCGCCACATGACCATCAATAGCAGCCGCCTGTTTACTGAATTTACCATTCGCAGCCAGAATTAACCGCTCACCTTTCACAACGGTCTCTGTCAAATAAGCATTTACACGCCCCGGCCCATTATAAACAGGGACGGAGTCGCCTATTGCATAAGCAGTGAGTTGTGTCGCTGGTTTGAAATTTGGGTTTGCTCGTGCATACCCGAGTACACCGATTGCCTCTCCGGCTGCCCCACATTCTTTCACTTCGCCATCGTTTGCATCGAATACTACTGCAATACCGGGGAGCATTTCGGCGGCCGTTGCATTTGCACCAACCATGAGCTGTTCCGGGTCCCTCGCGAACGCCTGTACAACGTCGTTCGCTGCCGGTTTAAATCCTATGTTTGCCATTATGTATCATATCCTTTTCCGGGTATATAAATCCCAGTTATAGTAGGTTTCTGTTCATCTCCGCCGACTTTGACCTTTGTAGCATCGAAAGCAGTTTCACTTGGTACGGCTGCGGCCATTATCCTTGAATGGTCTATCTTTGTCTTAATTGCAGCAGTGGCCATTGTTCTCATTTCATCAATATGAACTTTGAGTTTTTCTTCATCCAATTTACCACTGGTCTCAAATGGTGCCTTTAGTACTACTGAAGCGGTCAGCATTACAGTATATTCATCTATTAGCTTTTCGCGTGTGATCTGATCAATCGTTGCCTCAACAGTTTCCTTTTTGGCTGCGGATAGCATTGATTCAAGATCACCATTCGGAGTCATCTGCGCCATTTCCTGTTGCATTTTACCCATCTGCTCATTGTATTCTGCTTTCTGTGTTTCCAATGATTCAGATAGTTTCTTATCAAATTCATCCTGACTATACATTGTTGCCTCTTCCTTTGTCGTAATGGGCGGCTCTGTCTGAATGGTCGCCCCGGCTTTGGGTTCGGTCTTTGGTTCTTCGGTCTTTGGCTCAACTTCCTTTTTAGGTTCAGTCTTGCCATCTTTTCCGTCATTATCGGCC
>MAXM01000167.1:1079-5588 GCA_001751015.1 Desulfobacterales bacterium C00003106 | reverse complement strand
CGTTCCTATTTGGCTGCTAATGTCAATGAAAAGGTTGCCACAATGGCTGTAGTGCAGGTTTTTGGTCAGTCCGATCGTGAACAGCGGCGCATCAAACGCCAGAGCCGTCGGTTGCGTGATGCACTGGTGGCCCGGGCAAAGAAAATAGGCCTGATGCGCGGCATTACACAAAGTGTCACAGCTCTGGCCAGCGGCGCGGCTTTGCTGCTTGGGGCGCGCGAAGTAGCTTCCGGACGCGCAACACCAGGCACGGTGGTGGCGGCTATGACCATTGTGGGTCTTCTTGTCCCGGCATTACGTGATCTGGGCAGGGTATATGAATACTGGCAAGAGGCCGAGGTGTCGTCGAAAAAACTCACGGATTTTCTGGAGACACCTTCATTGGTTCAAGAAGCGCCGGATGCGCCTGACCTGAAACACGGTCCGGGTCGTCTCCAATTTGACCGAGTAAGCCTCTCGACAACAATAAGGGATGTGTCGGTCGTGGCTGAACCGGGCAAGTTGATAGCAGTTACCGGTCCGAACGGAGCGGGCAAATCAACTCTGATTTCATTGACTGCCCGCCTTATTGATCCTGATGAGGGCAGGATTCTGCTTGACGGCAAGGATCTGGCAGAACACAGCTTAAGCTCGGTGCGCCGCGCCATCAGTATGGTGAGTCCTGACCTTCCCTTGCTGCGTGGAACAATAAAAAAAAACCTGTTGTATCGATGGCCCAAAGCTCCTGCTGAAGAAATCAATAGAGTCAAGGCCTTATGCGGGATCGATGAGGTATTGGCAGAACTGCCGAAAGGTGATCAGACGCGTGTCTCCGAGGAAGGAGGCAATCTATCACTGGGTCAGCGACAGCGGATTGCGCTGGCACGAGCGCTTCTTGGCAACCCGTCAGTTCTTCTTCTGGATGAGGCTGATGTTCATCTCGACCTTGAAGCAGGCATTGCTTTGAAGCGGATACTCGACGAATACACCGGCACGGTTTTATGGGTTACGCATAGTCCTGATAGCGTGGCTATAGCTGATGTTGTCTGGCGCATTGAAAATGGCCGTCTGGTTGAAGTATCCGGTCCGGGGAATGCAGCAGAAAGCATAGGAACGGGGACAAAATAAATGAAAAAGATTCTTCATTATACTCTCCCTGTATTGCCACGGACTGGAACAGTTCTATCCCGTAACCTTATTAACGATCTAAAACAGGAATATTTTCTCTACATTCCCACGGCAGGGGGAGCCGGTGTCCCTGTCTTCGTTACTGTCCACGGCATTAAACGTATGGCAATAGAGCATGCACTCGAATTTGCCTCGTTTGCCGAGCATTATGGCGTTGTTCTGGTTGCGCCATTGTTTCCTGAAGGCCGTTTTTGCGATTACCAGCGTCTGGGGCGTGATGGGAGAGGGGATCGAGCCGATCTTGCGCTGAACAGGATACTTGCCGAGGTCGGTTTCCTGACAGGCGCTAATACCGACAAGCTTTATATGTTTGGCTATTCCGGCGGAGGACAGTTTGTTCACAGATATGCTTTTGCCTATCCCGGGCGAACGGCGCGGATTGTGGTGGCGGCTGCAGGCTGGTACACTTTCCCCGATTCAAAAGTGAAGTACCCCAGGGGCATAAGCAAACCAAAGGGCTTGAAGGACATTCAATTTGATCCTGTCCGGTTTCTATCCGTACCGACTTGTGTTGTAGTTGGGAGAAAAGATACCAAGAGGGATCATAACTTAAACAAGTCAGGTCGAATAGATCAACAACAGGGCGTAACCCGGCTTGAACGGGGCAAGAACTGGATCAAGGCCATGAGGGCCGCGGCCAGGTCTCATCACCTCGATACAAGGTATATCTTCGAGGAGCTGCCGGCGTGTAATCACTGTTTTGTGAAATGCGTGCGTCGAGGCAAGATGGGAAGGCGGGTTTTTGATTTCCTTTTTGGTCCGGCCCGAAACTTGAAAATGAACGGCATCAACATTGGCAGGAACTTGGCGCGAAGAATAGATGCGGATAAAATTGTGACTTACCCGCTATCACCCACGCGGGCCATAAAGAGGGAGTTTGAAAAGGAACCGGTGAACTGCATTTTGCCTTAGGAACGGGGACGAAACAACTTTCCCAAGTAGGNNTTAGGAACGTGGACGGAATAACTTTCCCAAGCAGGCGCATAGAGTTGGGTCAAATTTGTTCGAAGCTGTGATGCATAGTTGCGGAAGTTATTTCGTCCCCGTTCCTTACAAGCGGAGAAAAGGAAGGATGAAAACAGAAGATGCATAACTTCATTGTTTTTGTATGTTGTTTGAGCATCCTCACAGTTAACTCCGCATCAGCTAAAATAGAGGTGTACAGAAGAAGTGATTTGGAAGTCTCCATCGATACCAAAGCATATTTTAAAAATACCGCAAGGAACTTTGATAATTGCGACAGCCTTCGTAACTCTAAAATCTACGACTATTGGCACAACTACGTTAAATTAGGAATTACTGCTAAAGGATCCGACTGGAAAACAAGATTTAGATTGAATTTCGAAAATATGCGTGACGATGATCATGCTGTCATGGGAGATCATCAAGACGGTGTAATTGAAATAGAAGAGGCATTCCTCGGCTATAGATTTCCCGACCTGCCGTTTTTCTGCAAGGCAGGTCGATGGGAACAGTCCTTTGGAACAGAAATGTTCTATGGCGATGAAAACGACACGGGGTTGATGTTTGGATACAGGGCAGCGGATACCCTGATCTTTACTCTTGGTCATTTTACGAACAAAGAGACCAAACGAAAGAGAAAGGATCACAATATGTCATTCATAAAGGCTGATGTTCAGCCTCACAAAAGAACCAAAGTTTCGGCTTTTCTTGTATGCGTAAGTGAAGATGTTGGCTATGACGAGAGACATCCCAAAAGGAGGCATGATGTCAGACTTTACAACCTCGGCATTTATTGCAAAGCGAAAATAGACGATTTCGACCTTGAACTTGAAGGTAACAGACAGTTTGGGTCATGCAGGGACTATGTGGACGAAAAGGACGCCATAGAAAAAATCGACTACAAGGGATATGCAGTAAGCGCGAAGGGAGAAGTGAAAATAGGAAATCTTCGGCCTGCAATCATACTTGGATACGGATCAGGGGATCGCAGGCACTACAAGAAGGGTAAAGCCTATGTCGGATATGCATCCGATTACGAGCCTGACAATATTGTGATTGATAACGGTCTTGCCATCGGTTCAAGGGATACCATCTCAAATCTTATGTTTATCAGATTCGACCTCTGTATTAAGGCCGACGATAAGCTGACCATTATCCCGGGCATAGGTTATTACAGACACGTCAAGGAGATTGAAGTCTATGACTATGTAAACGTGGATGACAAAAAAACGAAGGAGTTGGTTGGGTTATCAGACAGGATCGGGACAGAAATAGATCTTGGGCTCAAATACGTGATCAACAGGTATGTATACTTCAGGTTTTCACATGGATACTTGTTTACAGACGAGGGAATAGGAATCAAGAATCCGGACAATGCATGGAAAATAGAAGCAAATGTAACAGTCAGGTTTTAGGTAAAAAGGCCCCACGGCTGATGCCATGGGGCCTTCCACGAATTTAGAATTCGGCCACAGGTCGGCTTTTAGTACATCCCGCCGCCCATTCCGCCCATTCCGCCTCCAGGAGGCATCGCAGGCATTTCTTTCTTGTCTTCGGGTTTTTCCGCTATCATTACCTCGGTTGTAAGCATCAATCCGGCCACACTTGCTGCATGCTGCAGCGCATAACGCGTCACCTTTGTAGGATCAATCACACCTGCTTTGATGAGGTCTTCAAATTCGTTGGTATCGGCATTATAGCCCTCGGCATCCTTCAGCCCCTTGACCTTTTCCAAAATAACGGAGCCTTCCTTGCCCGCGTTATCGGCAAGCTGACGCAATGGCTCCTCTAATGCACGAGCCACAATCTTGACGCCGAGTTTCTGGGTTGCCTTGATTTTCATCTTTTCAAGCGCAGGGAGACACCTTATGAACGCTACTCCGCCTCCTGCGACGACCCCTTCTTCCACAGCGGCGCGCGTGGCGTTCAGTGCATCCTCCACACGGGCCTTTTTCTCCTTCATCTCTGTTTCGGTTGCCGCGCCTACATTGATTACAGCCACACCGCCTATCAACTTGGCCAGCCGTTCCTGAAGTTTTTCGCGGTCATAGTCCGAGGTTGTGTCCTCGATCTGCGCCCGTATCTGTTTGACGCGTCCTTCAAGGTCGGAACGTTGTCCCCCTCCGTCTACTATCGTGGTGTTGTCCTTGTCAATACGGATCCGTTTGGCAGACCCGAGATCATTCAATGTAAGATTTTCCAGCTTGATCCCAAGGTCCTCTGAAACGACGCGTCCGCCTGTGAGAATAGCAACATCTTCCATCATCGCCTTTCTCCGGTCGCCGAAGCCAGGGGCCTTCACAGCCGCGCACTGCAATGTTCCTCTTATCTTGTTCACTACCAGTGTTGCAAGGGCTTCACCATCAATGTCCTCTGCAA
>MAXM01000167.1:282-1045 GCA_001751015.1 Desulfobacterales bacterium C00003106 | reverse complement strand
TCCTTCATGACACTGATCTTCTTTTCATGTATCAGCACATACGGTTCGGCCAGATCAACTTCCATCTTCTCCGCATCGGTCACAAAATAGGGTGAAAGATAGCCGCGATCAAACTGCATCCCCTCAACCACCTCCAGCGTGGTCTCCATTGCCTTTGCTTCTTCTACTGTAATAACACCTTCTTTGCCAACCTTGTTCATTGCTTCCGCAATGATATTTCCGATTGTCTCATCATTGTTGGCGGATATTGTGCCGACCTGAGCAATCTCACGCTGGTCTTTGGTCGGGTTGCTTATCTTGGCCAGTTCCTTGACCACGACCTCGACTGCGGCATCTATACCACGTTTTATCGCCATGGGGTTGTTCCCGGCAGAAACCATCTTCTGGCCTTCCTTGTAAATGGCCTGGGCCAATATCGTTGCAGTTGTGGTCCCGTCGCCGGCAACGTCGCTTGTCTTGCTGGCGACCTCTTTTACCATCTGAGCGCCCATGTTTTCAAACTTGTCTTCCAGGTCAATCTCTTTGGCAACCGTGACACCATCTTTCGTCACAGTGGGGGATCCCCACGATTTTTCGATAACAGCGTTTCTGCCTTTCGGACCCAAAGTAACCTTCACGGCATCCGCCAGGGTGTTGACTCCTGCAAGAAGCGCCTCTCTGGCCTTGGCGTCATACTTAATCTCTTTAGCCATCTTGTCATATCCTCCTTAACATATTTTTTGCTATGCAATTAACTTGTATACTATAGATTTTCAGATAATTA
>MAXM01000167.1:0-146 GCA_001751015.1 Desulfobacterales bacterium C00003106 | reverse complement strand
AGTATGTCATCTTCACGCATAATCATGTAATCTTCCCCTTCTATCTTTACGTCAGACCCGGAGTATTTCGAAAAAAGCACCTTGTCTCCCACTTTGACATCAAGAGGCATCGTTGTTCCATTCTCCAGGACCTTACCTTTTCCTAC
>MAXM01000166.1:7913-30716 GCA_001751015.1 Desulfobacterales bacterium C00003106 | reverse complement strand
TGATGAATCTTTGCACCAATGCAGCTCAGGCTATAGGAGAAAAAGGGGGCGTGATCGAAGTCTGTGTGGAAGAGGCGAATATCGAGACTGACGCCGCAGCCAATCATCCGGATTTAAAGCCGCACCCTTACGTGAAGCTGACAGTGCGCGATACGGGCCAGGGCATGGGCCGCGCTGTCATGGAACGGATTTTTGACCCTTTTTTTACTACGAAAAAACAGGGAGAGGGAACGGGCATGGGGCTATCTGTCGTACACGGTATTGTGAAAAGCCATGAAGGAGCCATAACGGTTGACAGTAAGCCCGGCAAAGGAACGGTTTTCGAGGTATTTCTTCCCATGTCGAGGACCGAGGCCGCATCCGAGGCGCTACCGTCCGGACCACTTCCCAGGGGCAACGAGCGGATTCTTTTTGTTGACGATGAGCAACCCATAGCTGAAATGGGAAAACAGATGCTTGAACGCCTTGGCTACCACGTAACGGCTCGAACCAGCAGCGTCGATGCCCTGGAGTCGTTCCGTGCACGACCCCAGGGGTTTGATCTTGTCATAACTGATTACACAATGCCGAACATGACAGGCGCAGAACTATCCAAAGAACTGCTCCGCGTCCGGCCGGATATCCCGATTATCCTTTGCACCGGGTTCAGTGAGGCGTTTTCAAAAAGGAACGCCGGCGCCATGGGCATACGGGAACATATCATGAAGCCGGTTGTGATGCATGATCTCGCGGAAATGGTCCGGAAGGTGTTGTAAAAAAGGTTCGGTGTCAATGCGGAAGCGGTTTTTTGCAGTACCGGTCTTTTTCGCTGTAAATACAGCCGCAGTATTGCTGGCGGTACATCTTCAGTTCTTTTGAGATCCGGATTCCCTGTTTCCAGCCTTTTCTGAAATCCCTGTACAAGAAAGGAACGCCCTGTTCCGCTGCAATGTTTTCCCCGATCGAGCGGATCAGGTCATGTTTTTGAAACTTGCTATACAGGAGTGTTGTGGTAAAATAGTCGAATTTGCCCCGCCGTGCGACGATTGCGGCGTATTTCAGCCGTGAATGATAACAATAAGAGCACCTGTCAGTCTCTCGAAAGACCACATTTTGCAAAAAGGTTTCAAGGTCGTATTCATCCTGATAGATGACCTTTAGGTCAACCTGGTCCGCATAGGTTTTCAAGGTGTCGCGTCTGCGGACATATTCCTGGTATGGATGGATATTATGGTTGTAGAAAAAACCAAGGACACGAAACGACTCTGATCGGAGTGCGTTCAGGCAATAGATAGCGCAAGGCGCGCAGCATATATGGAGTAAGACCTTCATCGGACCTGCATTCGAACCCCAAAAATAGCTGTCCCGATCCGAACCATGGTTGCTCCCTCCTCCACAGCAGCCTCAAAATCGCCGGTCATCCCCATGGAAAGTTCTTCCATGCGGATTGCAGGTATCTTTTCCTTCCTGATTATAGCCTGGAGATTCTTCAGTTCCCTGAAATAGGGGCGGACCTTCTCAGGTTCGTTAAAATACGGGGGCATGGTCATCAGACCACGGACGGAAAGATTCTCAAGGGTTGCAATCTCCCGGACAAGAGAGATCGCATCCGCAGGGCAGATGCCGGACTTGCTCGCCTCGCCCGCAATATTGACCTGGATAAGCACAGGCAGGACCTTTTTTTCCTTTCCTGCTCGTTTGTCCACTTCCCGGGCCAGATTCAAGCTGTCTATCGAATGGATCATGTCAAAGAGCCGGACTGCGTATTTTGCCTTGTTGGTCTGGAGATGGCCGATAAGATGCCATGAGATATCGGTGCGGCCGACCGACTCAATCTTGGATCTTGCTTCCTGGATATAGTTTTCGCCAAACGCGGTGATCCCTGCCACAACCGCCTCCCTGATGCCGTCACAAGAGACCGTCTTGCTTGCCGCTATCAAACGGACCCTCGCCGGATCGCGGTTTGCCCGGAGAGCGGCAGCCCTTATCCTTGCCTTGATCAATGTCAGATTATCTTGAATCTTGTATGACATCAGACAAAAAACACTCCTTCAGCGTTTCAATTACCTCGCAAAGAGGAAGGCCAATGACATTGGTAACCGACCCGGAGACGCGCCTGACCAGAAATGCGCCCCTGCCCTGTATTGCGTACCCTCCTGCCTTGTCAAATGGCTCTCCTGTCTGAATATACCATTCAATTTCCTCTTCTGTGAGTCTCTTGAATTCAACTTCCGTCTCTGTCACCTCAGAAAAAAATCGGTCGAGTCTCCGATTGATCAGGCAATACCCGGTCAATACGTTATGCCCCCTGCCACTTAACCGTTGCAACATTCTACGCGCATGATCAGGATCTTCCGGTTTGCCGAGGATTTTCTCCCCGATAACGACAATTGTATCGGCTCCGAGCACCCAGCTTTTCGGATATTGCCGCGCAACATCAGCAGCCTTGGCCTCTGAAAGCCTCTTTACGCGCCGGGTCGGAGAACTTTCTACAACACTCGTCTCATCGACGCTGCTTGGAACTATTGAAAAGACGAGCCCTGCCCTTTTCAGCAAGTCACGCCGCCTCGGCGATGTTGAAGCAAGAATCAATTCAGGCAACTGGAAAGGAAAGTTCATCACTATAAACACATACCAGAATCAACCCGGTTTTGCAACGTGCGTTCGGTTGTGGGTTGTGGATGGTTCCCTGCGCTGCAGGAATCGCTCAATTTGGGTTTCCATTCGAACAAGCGGCATGGATGAGCAGATGCGGCTTTTTGCACGTGAAAATTGTCGATTCATCGCGGATCAGTGTGAAAACTATCTAATCTTTGAAACAACCGAAAGCATAATCAGGGCCGAAGATTTCCACACTAATCCACGATAAACCAAATTGTCTTAAAAAACGATTCATCATGTGGTATGAATCTGTTGAGGTCAAATCTTTTGGGGGCAGTTACTCTCATCGCCATGTGAGTGCCTCGACCCCTGAAAATGCAAATTTATTTTTGAGCGAACCCTAAGGAAATCCGCTTTTTGATGCAACATAAAAAGGACATAAAATCGTTTTCCGGAGCGGTCCTTTCGGAATGGTTTGCAGACAGGAAAATCAAGCCATACAGGGCCGGACAGGTATTGCGATGGATATTCCATAGACATGTTGATTCGTTTGATAAAATGACAGACCTGTCAAAAGATCTGAGGAGACTGCTTTCCGACGAATTCAGTATCTCCCGTCTGCAAACCGTCCGGGTGGAGGAATCGACTGACGGTTCCCGCAAGTATCTCTTCAGACTGAAAGATGGAAATCTCGTTGAAAGCGTCCTGATCCCGGAGAAAAACCACTGGACCCTCTGTATCTCCAGCCAGGTTGGATGTGCGCAAGGGTGCCGGTTTTGTCTCACCGGCAGGGGAGGGTTTATAAGGGACCTTGTTTCATCGGAGATCGTCAATCAGATATGGGAAATCAGAAAAGGACTCGATTCGGAGGCAAGACTGTCAAATATTGTGCTGATGGGCATGGGAGAGCCGCTTGCCAACTATGATAACGTAGTGGCCGCCCTGAAGGTCATTATGGCGGAAGACGGGCTTCAATTCTCAAACAGGCGTGTGACGCTCTCCACTGCGGGACTGGTACCAGGGATCGAACGTCTGGGAGGAGAGATCAATATGAATCTTGCGGTGTCCCTCAATGCGGCGGACAATGAAAAAAGAACATATCTTATGCCTGTCAACCGGAGGTACCCGCTTGAAACCCTCATCAATGCCTGCAGGGCTTTTCCGCTCGACCGCCGCAGGATGATCACCTTTGAATACATACTCATTTCAGGGATCAATGATTCTCCCGAGGACGCAGAACAACTTGCAAAGCTTCTCCGCCCGCTCCGGGCGAAAATAAATCTGATCCCTTTTAATGCATTTGAGGAAACAAAGTTTCAAAAACCCGCCGAATCAGAGATCCTCGCATTTCAGAAGATACTGACCGATCATCACTATACGGCTATGATACGCCGCAGCAAGGGATCTGACATATCCGCCGCCTGCGGACAGCTCCGCCGCAAGGAGGCCGGTTGAACACGGAAAACATTATGCTTCACAGGATAGTAACCTACGGGCGAATGATCAAGTTCAGCCATACCATCTTCGCCCTTCCATTTGCATTGGCGTCCGTTGTGCTTGCGCAACGGGAGTATCCGGTCACATTCAGACTTCTTTTTCTGATACTTCTCGCTATGGTTGGCGCGCGGTCTGCGGCAATGGGTTTTAATCGTCTCACAGACGCTGAAATCGACGCGAAGAACCCCCGGACATCTGCAAGAGCGATTCCGGCAGGCACGCTCACAAAGAGGTCTGCCGCGTTATTTGTCGCGGCGTCGTCCGTATTGTTCATATTTTCGTCCTTTCTGATTAACCGGCTCTGTTTCTACATCTCCGCGCCGATACTCCTGATCCTTTTTTCCTATTCATTCACAAAAAGATTTACCTGGTTCTCCCATCTGTATCTTGGAATTACTATCAGCCTTGCACCCCTCGGGGCATGGATCGCTGTCACCGGGAGTTTTTCGACCTCGATTCTTGTTCTTTGTCTTGCTCTGCTGACATATATCTCCGGATTTGATATCCTCTATTCCTGTCAGGATACGGAGTTTGACAAAAAGGCGGGGCTTTATTCAGTGCCTGCGAGGTGGGGGATCAAAACGGCCTTGCGTATATCTTCCGCGCTTCACGTAATTTCGTTCTCATTTCTGTGTCTCATCTGTCCCGTCTTTGACATGGGGCCGGTCTATATGGTCCTTGTGGGGGTGATCGGATTTCTCCTGATACTGGAACATCGTCTGATCAATCCTGATGACCTTTCAAAGATCCGGGTTGCCTTTTTCAACGTAAACAGCATGATCTCGATTATACTCTTTCTTGCTGTCTTTCTTGACGAATGGGGGAAACACCTGTGAAGGATATCACCAGCAGAACAATAGTCGCGATCTCCGGCGCGTCCGGTTCTATCTACGGAATACGGCTTTTGAAAGCGCTGCTCGGTATGCCCCTGGAGGTTCATCTGATTATCTCCAGGGAGGCAAAGACCGTGATGGCCCATGAACTCGGATTTGATAACGGTTCAGACCTTGAAGATCTTTTTGAAAAAGAAGATGTCAGATTTCACAAGGCCGCCCGCCTCATAAGACATGAACCTGACGACTTCCTTGCTGATGTGGCCAGCGGTTCGTTCAGACACCAGGGGATGGCGATAGCTCCGTGCTCCATGAAGACGCTTGCGGCGGTTGCCTCCGGATACGCGGTCAACCTTGTGGAAAGGGCCGCTGACGTCTGTCTCAAGGAAAAGAGGCGTCTTGTCCTGGTCCCCCGTGAAACCCCGCTTAACAGAATTCATTTAGAGAACATGCTCACAGCGCACAAGGCCGGGGCTGTCATTCTGCCGCCCTCTCCCGGGTTCTATTTTCATCCCGGGCAGATTAACGACCTTGTTGATTTCGTTGTGGCCAGGGTGCTCGACCAGTTGAAGATAGATCAGGACCTGGTTGGGGAATGGGGCCGGGGAGGGTAATCTGTATGAAGACATGTTATAATAACCTGCGGGAATTTATCGAGTTTCTTGAAAGCAAAGGAGATGTAAAGAGGATTCGCACAGAGGTGTCCTCCTATCTCGAAATCAGCAGGTTCACCGATCATGAATCAAAGAGTCCTGACGGCGGCAAGGCGCTCTTGTTTGAGAAGGTCAGGGGTTCCTCGTTTCCCGTGGTGACGAATGCGTTTGGGAGTCCACGCCGCATCTGCCAGGCGCTCGGTGTGGACCATCTTGATCAGCTCGGAGAGAGGATAGAAAAGCTGCTCAATATGGGCCCGCCGGAAAATATGCGGCAGTTTTTTCATCTTGTGTCATCCGGCCTTGCCATGACGCAGTTCTTCCCGCGCAGGCACAGAAAGCCGCATCCTCCCTGTCAGGAGGTCGTGCATACGGGAAAAGAGGTTGACCTTTCGACCATTCCGGTCCTCCACTGCTGGCCCCTGGACGGAGGTCCGTTTGTTACGCTGCCTCTGGTCTTTACCCGGAGTCTGGTTACGGGGAAGCAGAACGCAGGGATGTACCGGATGCAGATTTTTGACAGAAACACAACGGGGATGCACTGGCATATCCACAAAGACGGCTCCCACTACTACAACGAATATTGCAGGGCGAAAAAGAGGATGCCGGTTGCAGTCGCCGTGGGCACGGACCCCGCAACAACCTATGCTGCAACCGCCCCGCTTCCCAGGGGGATTGATGAAATGATACTTGCGGGGTTTATCCGTCAAAAACCGGTATATCGAACAAGGTGTCTCACCGTTGACCTCGAAGTGCCGGCAGAGGCGGAGTTTGTCCTCGAAGGATATGTGGACCCCGGTGAGACGCGTGCGGAGGGCCCATTTGGTGATCACACAGGTTATTATTCCCCGGTTGACCTCTATCCCGTATTTCATGTAACCGCCATTACACACCGCAGGGATGCAATCTACAGCGCCACGCTCGTAGGTCGGCCCCCCATGGAGGATTGTTATCTCGCAAAGGCCACGGAAAGGCTTTTCCTTCCGCTTCTAAAAAGCATGTTTCCTGAAATCAGGGACTACTGGTTTCCATGGGAAGGGGTCTTTCACAACATCGTGATCGTATCAGCCGAAAAGGAATATCCCGGACAGGCTCAAAAACTGATGAGCGGATTGTGGGGACAGGGCCAGATGTCCTTTTGCAAAGCGATCGTGGTGGTGGACGAAGCAGTTGACCCCAAAGACCCGCGCGCAGTCTTAAGAGAGCTGATCCGGCGCACCGATATTGATTCCGATATTTGGATAATCCGCGGGGTGCTGGACGTGCTGGATCATTCCGCTGCCAATCCCCTTTTCGGCGCAAAAATAGGGATAGACCTGACAACCCGAGTCCCGGGAGAGCCTGACAGAAAAAAGCATACTGACGTCCAAATCCCTTCCGTGTCCCTCAGCCCGATGCAGGGAATCGAGCTGGCCGGGAGGTCGCTTAAAGGAATTGTATCATGTTATCCTCTTGATGAACCGGGGAAAAACCGGATTATTCTCTTTGGAGTTGATAAGACCCCGGAACGGGGGGGGGATTATTTTGCCCGGGGATTGCAAGAGATAAAGGAATTGGAGAATTATAATATAATGATCCTGTATGACAAGGAAATCGAGCTTTCAGACAGCTCCCTGGTCTTATGGAAACTGTTTAATAATGTTGACCCTGAAAGGGATTTCTATCGAAAGGAAAACCGTCTGATAGTAGATGCATGTCGGAAGGGTCCTGCGGAAGGATATACGAGGAAATGGCCGGATGATATCCTGATGGAACAGTGAACACGGAAGAAGAGGAAAGAAAAATGAAGATATCAATTCCGAGAGATAGCGTAACTCAGATAATGAATGATTATAGTTGCTCTGAAGAAGAGGCAACCAAGGCATACCTTGATGCGCAGGACAAGGCCGGCGAGGCATCAAAGGCGTTCCTGGATCAGAAGTTCGGGCCGAGTAAAAAGAGCGCTGCGCAGCCGGCGCCCGCGATCTATACCCCGACTGAAATCAAGAAACACTTAGACAAGTTTGTCATTGGACAGGAAAAATACAAGAAAAGGCTCTCCATTGCGGCTGCTTATCATTTTGCCATGATAAAGCACCTTGGCGAGCATCCGGACGACAAGACGGTCAAGAGATTTCGAAAGAAAAACACGATCACTTCCGGGCCTTCCGGAAGCGGCAAGACCTATTGCGTCGAGGTCCTGGGGGACCTCCTCCAGGTTCCCACGCTCATAATTGATGCAACAGATTATACCGAGGCGGGCTATGTAGGCAAGAGCGCCGACGACATGATTCGAGAGCTTATTGATATGGCCCCGGGGCATAACAGAGAAGAGCAGGCACGCTTCATAACGAAATACGGGGGCTTGATATTTGTAGACGAGATCGACAAGAAGGCAAAAGACACGGGCGCGGGAGGGTATGATATTTCAAGAGAAGGATTTCAACGCTCGGTGCTCAAACTCATAGAAAGAAAGCTTGTGCCCATAAACAACCCGTTATCTGCTGCTTCACAGATTCAGGAAGCGATCGACCGGCAAAGAGGAAAAAAGACCGACAAACAGGAAAGCATGATCAGCACGGAAAACATACTTTTTATCCTGGGCGGATCATTTGAAAGACCCGGCGACAACCTGGAATCGATTGTAAAAAAGCGGCTGCAACACAAGGGACGGGTGCAGGAAGACGGGAGCATAGTAATCAAGGGATTTACCGCAGACAAGGACAAAACCGGCAAGGATCAATTGAGAAATTACTACAAGGAAGCCGAGGCCGAGGACTACGTTAAATTCGGGCTTCTCCCTGAGTTGATCGGCCGATCTCCAATAAGGACATTTGTTAATCTGCTGTCAAAAAACGATTTAATCCGCATTATGCAGGCGACAGAAGACTCAATTCTCAATCAGTACAAACTGGAATTCAGTTTATTTGACATCGATGTGGAGTTTGCCGATGAAGCGGTTGAGTATGTAGCCGAGATCTCGGAAAACCGGAAAACAGGCGCCCGGGCGCTGGTAAGCGCGTGGGAGAATATCCTTACGGATTTTCAGTTTGAGCTTCCGGGTTCGAATTTTACAAAACTGGAGGTTGTCAGAGAACTTTGCGAAAGACCAAAGGACGTCCTTTTGAAGATGCTTGAGAAATCCCCATTTGTCGATTTTGCCGAAAACTTCAGAAAAGAATACGGCATTGAGCTTATCTTGGATGAAGATGTGCAGGACTATGTGGAACAGTATGCAAGGCGAGAGAACATGCAGGTGTCCCGGAGCCTCAAAAAGTTGCTCTTTGGCGCGTCCGCACTGAACTACATGGATGTCAAGGGGCCCTACAAGATAACGAGGGAGATGCTGGAAGATAGAAAATACTTTGACAACCTGTTTGCCGGATGGCACGAAAAACAACGAAACAGGTCGGAAAGTTGATCCATTCCATTATGGTTCCAAAAATTCCCTCAGTGTCTTTTTTCGAGAGGGATGCTGGAGTTTGTTCATTGCGGTTTTTTCTATTTGACGTATACGCTCGCGCGATACCCCAAACGATTTGCCGATTTCATGAAGGGTCTGCCGGTATTTTTCTCCGATTCCATATCGCTTGCGTATGATGACTTCCTCTCTTGGCGTCAGTGTTGACAAAATCTCGGTCATCTTTCTTGACAGATCATCTGTTGCAACTTCTTCATACGGGGTTTTATCAGTCGTATTCTGCAGGAAATCGCCGACGCAGTCTCCCCCTTCTTTCACAGGGCTTTCCAGAGAAACGGGATTAGATATCAGGGACAATACAGACTCGACATTTTCCGTGGAAATGTCTAAGGCATCCGCTATATCATTGGGGGTCGGATCTCTCCCGATGCTGCCCAAAAGAGAATAGAATGTGTTCAATATCCTGTTTCTTTTTACCAGGATGTGTACGGGTATCCTGATTGTGCTTGATTTGTTTTGCAGGGCGCGGATAATAGCCTGGCGAATCCACCAAATAGCATAGGTGCTGAATCGATATCCTGTTCTGTAATCAAAGCGATATACAGCCTTCAACAGGCCCATATTCCCCTCCTGAACAAGATCAAGAAGGCCTAATCCCCTGTTTCTGTATTTCTTTGCCACACTGACTACGAGTCGGAGATTTGCCATTGCAAGCTGATGCACGGCCTCTCTTAACTCATTGTCAATATGTTCGAGCGTAGACAACAGGAGACTCAACGACCTGTCAGCCTCATGTTTTTTGCTCAGATCTCTTACAGTCTTCAGACCACGCTCAATCAGATCTTCTTTGGCAAGCCGGGGTTTGCTCGTTTCTGCATGATATTGTCGGATTGTTTCCTGCAAGTCCTGTATTTCCGGTATGGAACAGGCGCTCTTTAGAATAGACTCGAAGAATTCTATCTGCATTCCTCGTATTTTCTTGCCGACAGACTGTTCCTGCTCAAAGGAAAGGACTTGATATCGGTCCATTTCTCGGATATAGTTCAATAAAATGAGATCTTTTTCTCCACCTCCGTTGAACCGGCTTTTGCCTTTCCTTGGTTTCATACCGGACTGTGTGTCAACGTGATGACCCTCAGGGGTCGAACTCTCAGAAATCTCTGTGTTATGTGCAAGCATCCCGTTCATTTTTCAGACTCCTTAATTTGGGGTCATGGGTAGCAAACATCATGATTATGTATCAGAAATTAAGGGAAAATTGCTAATATGTCAACCCTGATATTTGCCAATATGGCAATATTGGCAACACTACAGGGGTTTTGGCGTGCAATAACGGCTTATTCTACACGAGAAGCTCTTTTTATTGCCATTTTGGCAACATAGCTTCTTTCTGTCCCAATATTGACAAGCCTCTTTTTTTTTATTATTATAAAAATATCATGGAACAAAATGATCTACATATCGGACGCAAGATCAAGGAATTGAGAAAAACAAAGGGGTTGTCTCTTGAACAACTGGGGAAACTCTGCAGGTGTTCCAAATCCTACATGTCCAGAATAGAAAATGGAAAGCGTCGTATTGACGTTGAGAGGTTGAAATGTCTTGCGAAAGAACTTGGAGTAACTCCGGACTATTTTCTTGGTTTCAATAATATTGATGAGTTAGTTCAATCTGTCAATAAAGATACAAAAATTGTGCATGTTCCCGGTCCTTTTTCGCCCGAACTCTCCTCTGATTCTGAGGGAAAAATATACGAATTGGTGCTCCGATTTGATGATTCAGGGGAAGGCCGGAATGTAAAAGTTGCCAAAATTGAAAAATCCGTTGCCATGGAGAATGACGCGGATATTTCTGCGGTCCCATCAGCCACCCGGGCATCTGTGGAAACCAGTGACGTATCCCAAAAGGTATTGATAGTCGACGATCAGCATTTTATAATAGAGTTTATAAAGGATGCCCTTGACGCCTATGACATCCATGTAGAGGTGGAATACGCCTATTCCTGTGCCGAGGCCCTGAAGAAGTTCAAGGAGAACCTGACCGGCAACAATTCTATTTCATTGGTATTGTTGGATTACGTCCGTATTCAGGGAAGTGGGCGAGACACGCTCAAGGAAATGCTTCAAATGAACCCCCGGATTCCGATAATTGTCATGACCGGATACGGAAACCGCGACATTCGCCAGGATGCGCTGGATTGCGGAGCGTTTGACTTCATTGAAAAGCCGATCTCACTAAACGAAATGATCAAGTCCGTTCAGCGTGCTTTGAGACTTACATAAATCGCTGTTTATCCCCTTGGGCTGGAAATAAAAAAGGGTTAAGTCGTATGACCTAACCCTTGAAATCGTTTGGAGCGGGAAACGGGATTTGAACCCGCGACTTCAACCTTGGCAAGGTTGCACTCTACCGCTGAGTTATTCCCGCTCGAACATACTATTTTCTTACTATTCAGGTGAATTTGTCAACAAAAAAATAGCCCTTGCAGGCATAAATACTATTTTTCAATAACCGAATAGAACTTCCTGAAGTAATCGAAACCGGACCAGACGGTCAATACGGCGGCAATCCATAGAAAGAACATCCCTACTATGTGGAAGTTGCAACCAAAATACGTGTAATGAATAATCAAGGGAATAATGCCCGCGATCTGAAATCCAACCTTGTATTTTCCAAGTGTTGTAGCGGAGATCACAATCCCTTCAGCAGAACAGATCCCCCTTAACCCCGTGACAGCCAGTTCCCGGGCGATAATAAAAAAGACCAGCCACGCAGGCACTCTGCCCAAGGGAATCAGCATAATAAGGGCCGCTGAAACAAGAAGCTTGTCTGCGAGGGGGTCCAAGAACTTCCCCAGGGTCGAAACCAGATTCCGGCTCCGGGCAAAAAAGCCGTCCAGCAGGTCAGTGATAGCGGCGAGGGAAAAAAGAATAGCCGCGGAAAAGCTGCATGTCTTGTTGGGAAACGACATGAGAACGACAAGCGCCGGGACAGTAGCAATTCTGTAAAACGTCAGATTATTCGGCAGATTCCACAGGGCTTTCTTCTTCATTCTGCTTACCAATTTCTCGCTACCAGAGCGATTCTTGCCTGAAGGCATGGTAGTAGTTCATTACACTGCGCACGAATTCCTGAGTCTCCCTGAAGGAAGGGATACCATTGCATCGCGAAACAGCTTCCGGACCGGCATTATAAGCAGCCAGAGCGAGCGGCAACCGGCCATCAAAGACTGTCAGAAGTCTTCGCAGGTACCGTGCCCCTCCGTTTATGTTCTCCTCGGGATCAAAGGGGTTTGATACTCCGAGTTCGTCACAGGTCTCAGGCATGATCTGCATAAGGCCCTGTGCGCCCATTCTTGATACAGCAGAGGGGTCAAAATTCGACTCTGCCTTGATTACCGCCTTAAGCAAAGAAAACGGCAGTTCATGATCCCTTGCAGCGCCTTCAATAATCCTGTCGTATCTGTCTGTTGAACGCCCGGGCAACCTTTCTGTTTGAACATAGACGTGATAGTCAGACGCTACCGGCACGTTGGTAAAATAGAGTATTCCGTCACTGTCAATATACTTGTAGATATTCTCCGCTGCCTGTGCGGCTGGTATTGCAACCAGGTGTGCAGACATGAAGACCGCAAAAAGCCTGAGACTAAGTTTTCCTCTTTTTCCAATCATCCAGGAACTTTTCCAATCCCCTGTCAGTCAATGGGTGTTCGGCTATCTGCGTGATTACCTTAAACGGAATAGTCGCAATATCCGCTCCCATGAGCGCCGCGTCAAGGACATGAATCGGGTTTCGGATGCTTGCCACAATGATCTCAGTCGTAAATCCATAGTTTTCATAGATCTGTATGATCTTATCCACCAGCCCCATTCCATCATGAGCAACATCGTCCAGCCGGCCCACAAACGGACTTACATAAGTCGCCCCTGCCTTTGCGGCCATTAAGGCCTGAAGAGGAGAAAAAACAAGCGTCACATTTGTCTTGATC
Source organism: Desulfobacterales bacterium C00003106 (assembly GCA_001751015.1). Classification (GTDB taxonomy): domain Bacteria; phylum Desulfobacterota; class Desulfobacteria; order Desulfobacterales. Next base: position 17,765 of record MAXM01000166.1, on the reverse strand, counting down.
GCCTCGCCGCTGAGTTTCTTGGTGGCCTTGATACCTTCGGTGGTCATGGGAATCTTTATAACAATATTTTCATGGATCTTTGAAAGCTCGCGGCCTTCAGCCACCATGCCTTCGGCGTCCGGACTCACTGCTTCGGCGCTGATGGGACCATCGATGATCTCGCAGATCTCATTTATTACCTCCTTGAAGTCACGTCCTTCTTTTGCTATGAGAGAAGGATTCGTGGTAACTCCGTCAATCACTCCCAACTTGTTTGCTTCCCTGATTTCCTCAATGTTGGCCGTATCAATGAAAAACTTCATCAGCTATAATACCCTCCCATAAGTTATCGTCATCCTCGCTTCTCTTTTTCCTGCTCGATAAATCTGTCCCGGCACTCAGTGCTGCAAAAATGGTACTCCGCCCCATCAACGATGGCGCTAACCCCGTCGCGCTGCGGGAAATACGCCTGGCAATAAGGATCTTTTATCATTACGTTGTCAATCTCCGGATTACCCCTTTTTCCTTCACGTCCCGAAACCGGGGGCCGAATAAAAAAACCCTTGATTAGTCTATATACTACATAACCAAGTATTGTTAAAATAATTAATCGCATGAATAATGAATTACTCCCTTTTCGTTATCTTTCAAGTTTGTCAGGAGCTCAAATATGGTCTCATTCAACACCGGATGCAGGATGTCCGGAGCTATATCTGCAAGCGGCCTCAATACAAACCGCCGTTTATGCAGCTCGGGATGTGGAATTGTCAGGTTGTCTGCCCGGATAACCAGGTCTTCAAAGAGCAATATGTCGAGATCCACAATGCGCGGACCAAAATGGATACCTGACGGTCTCCTTCCAAGGGCCTTTTCGATAGACTTCAGGTGCGGAAAAAGACTCTCAGGATCAAGAGATGTGCCTATCCTGACAGCCGCGTTTATAAACCATCCCTGATCGTCATAACCAATGGGCTCGGTTTCATACAAAGGAGAGCATTGCTCAACATGACATCCATCAAACCGGTCTATCGCTTCAATCGCCTTGAAACAGTTCTCCGCACGATCTCCCAGGTTCGAGCCGACTCCGATATATACGTTAGAATCCAATTGACTCTATCCGCTTCACCGCCTCTGCGATTCGCTTTTTGTCCACAGTGAGCGCCATTCTTATATACCCTTCCCCGGCGCTTCCGAATCCATTTCCCGGGGTGGTGACCACACCCCCCCTGGTCAAGAGGTGATCGGTAAACCCGGCGGAGGTGTATCCTTCGGGGACCTCAATCCAGAGATAAAACGTAGCGCGCGGCAGATTCAGGCGAAGTCCCATTTTTCTTATTCCTTCCACCAGGATATCCCTTCGCTCGGCATAGATCCGGCGCATATTGTCAACGCAGGACTGGTCGCCTTTCAGGGCCTCGATTCCCGCGATCTGCACGGCCTGAAAGGCGCCGGAATCGATATTGCTCTTTATCTGTCCCAGGCCCCCTATCACTTCGGGGTGTCCTGCGGCAAATCCGATCCTCCACCCCGTCATATTATAGGTCTTGGAAAGAGAATGAAATTCAATACCCACTGATTTCGCGCCGTCGATCTCGAGAAAGCTTATCGGGCTAAAGCCGTCAAAGGCCATCTCGGAATATGCCGCGTCATGACAGACAATAATATTGTGCTTCCGCGCAAATTGTACAACAGACTCGAAAAACTCTCTCGTGGCGACTGCCGATGTGGGGTTGTTCGGATAGTTCAAAAACATCAGCTTTGCTTTTCCGGCCACGTCCGAAGGTATGGAAGAAAGATCCGGCAGGAAATCGTTTTCTTTCACAAGACTCATAAAATAGCTGGTTCCACCGGCAAACCGGATACCGATGTCATAGACCGGATAGGCCGGATCAGGGACAAGCGCTGTGTCTCCCGGATTAATGAACGCAAGAGGCAAATGCGCAATACCCTCCTTTGATCCTATCAGAGTAACTACTTCCTGACCGGCGTCAAGCGTTACCCCAAAACGCCTCCTGTACCAGAGCGCCACCTGCTCATTGAAATCGAACATCCCTGTGTAAGACGGATACCGATGGTTGGCCGGGTCTTCCGCGGCCCGCTTCAATGCGTCAATAATGTGCTCCGGTGTAGGAAGATCCGGATCACCCACCCCAAGATCTATGATATCGATCCCCTGGCTCCGCACCTCTTCCTTTTTCCTGTCCAGCTCCTTGAAAAGATACGGGGGAAGCGTCTTTACTCTTTCCGACCTTTCGATATTCATCAACAGCCTTTCTACATATATTAACCTGAATTGAGCGGTTCCAGGTTCAGCTGAACCGCTTAACCTGTGTTAAGAAATTAGACCGTATTCCGTCAGTGTCTTTTTCAATTTCGCCAGGTTCGCCTCAGACATCTGAAACATGGGCAGCCTGAGTTCTCCGGATATCTTTCCCATAAGGGCCAGGGTGGTCTTTGCCGGAATCGGGTTGGTTTCATAGAACATGGCCTTGTTCAAAGGAAACAATTTGTAATGAAGTCCTCTTGCCTTGTCCATATCACCGGCTTCAAACGCATCAACCATGTCAGCCATATCCCTCGGGGCTACATTGGCTACCACGGAAATAACCCCTTTTCCGCCGATCGAAAGGAGCGGGAATGCGGTAAAATCATCACCGGAGAGCAAGGTGATCTTGTCACCGCACAGAGATATGATATCGGAAGCCTGCTGCATTGACCCTGTTGCCTCCTTGATGCCGATCACATCGTCGAGTTCAGCCGTCCGGGCGACCGTGGCGGGAAGCATGTTCACCGATGTTCTTCCCGGAACATTATAGAGAACCATCGGAAAGGAACAGGCGTCTGACACTGCCTTGAAATGCTGAAAAAGCCCTTCCTGGGTAGGCTTATTGTAATAAGGAGTGATAACGAGAGCTGCATCCGCGCCTGCGGACCTGGCATGCTTTGTCAGCTCAATCGTCTCGGCAGTGCTGTTGGAACCCGTGCCTGCAATAACGGGCACGCGTCCATGCACCGCGTCAATGGTAGTCTCCACGACCATTTTGTGTTCTGCATGGTCAAGTGTGGCGGATTCCCCTGTAGTACCACAGGGAACGATTGCGTCCGTACCGTTTTCCAGTTGAAATTCGATGAGATTGCGCAAACCCTCTTCATCCACCTTCCCATCCCTGAAAGGCGTAACTATGGCAACAATAGCACCTCTAATCATAACATCCTCCCTGAATTCCTCAATGTGTCAAGCCCATCCCGCAATTTGTTCCTGTTTGTTCTAACGGATCGCCTCTTTCGACAGCCGTCCCTGATAGATCACACGTGCATCCCCTTCAAGAAACAGATCAATATCACCAGTGTTTGAGACGTTACAATAGACTGTTAACAGCTCACCTCCGCGTGTCCTGACAGAGACCGGGGACCGGGCAAATCCTTTTTGCACGGCTATCAGGGCCGCTGCAACAGAACCCGTTCCGCATGCAAGGGTCTCGTCCTCTACACCCCGCTCGTAGGTGCGGATCAACAGACCGCCTTTTTCAGTCTGTTTAACAAAATTGACATTTGTCCCTGCAGGCGCAAATTTGTCATGATACCTTATGGCCCTTCCCCATTTGACAACCTGACATCCTTCAAGATCCGCTGTCCAGATGACCACATGAGGAACGCCTGTATTGATCCTGTCGAACAGAAAGCCCCTGCCGCACGCCTCGATTTCTTCGTCTGTGCAAATCCCATCCGGTTTTGTCATCTCCAGCCGCACCCTCATGCCATCAACCGACGCATGGATGATCCCCGCGTCGGTTTCAAAGGAAAGCTCGGAGCCGCATATCCGGTTCAGACAGGCAAAACGGGCCGCACATCGGGCCCCGTTACCGCACATTTCCGCAACTGTTCCGTCCTGATTAAAAAAGCGCCACGCAAAATCCGCCTTCTCGGACCGCTCGATCAGAATAAGACCGTCTGCGCCCACGGAAAACCTTCGACGGCAAAGCGCGGCAACAGTATCTGCGATCCCTTCCGCCTTCAGAGCGCCCTCGCGGTTATCAATGATGATAAAGTCATTCCCGCTCCCGCTCATCTTGTAAAAGACCGGTATTTCAGGAATCTCTTTCATGTCTTCGGATTCTCGACAAATGATTTTTCATCAATTTGGCATACAATCAATAAGTTAACACAACCCCCCGTAAGTTCTCAAAACCTAAACCCTCAGGCAACTGAAAGTCCGCTCAGATCTTCCGGGGCGGGCTGCAGAAACGATGGGACCGATTCTCCCCGAATCAGGTCCGCGTAGGTCTCCCGCTCGCGCACGACATAAAACCGGTCTTCAATTACCAATACCTCGGGGATACGGGGCCGTGAATTGTAATTGGATGACATGGTGAATCCGTAGGCCCCGGCGCTCATAACAGCGAGGAGATCACCGGATCTGCATTCGGGCAACATGCGGTCTCTGGCAAAAGAATCCCCTGATTCACAGATCGGGCCTACCACATCCGCGACAAAGGAAGGTCTTTCGTCCTTTATCACGGGCTGAATGCCATGATACGCATCATACAGGGACGGCCTTGCAAGGTCGTTCATCGCCGCATCCACCACAACAAAGATCTTTTCTTCAATATTTTTGACATATAGGCATTCCGTTACAAGCACACCGGCATTGCCGACGATTACGCGGCCGGGTTCCAATATGAGCGTAAAAGGCACATCCCCCAACTCCCGGACAATTGCCTGCGCATATACATCCGGATGCGGAGGCTTCTCTTGATCATAGGTAATCCCGAGGCCCCCGCCAAGATCAAGATATTGAACAGAAATACCGAGACCTTCCAGATCGGCAATAAGTTCCTTTATTCTTTGCAGCGCCTCGACAAACGGGGCTGTATCGGTCAACTGGGAGCCTATATGACAATCAATGCCTGCGACATCTATGTGATCCAGCTCGGCTGCCGCCTTGTAGGTTGCAATGGCGGCGTGCCTGTTGATCCCGAATTTATTCTCTTTCATCCCAGTCGATATATAGGGATGCGTCCCCGGGTCCACGTCGGGATTCACCCGCAACGCAATCCGCGCCCTTGTATTCAATCGCCCGGCACATTGATTTACTCTTTCAAGTTCCTGAGCCGACTCGATATTGAACATCAGGATCTTCGACCTGAGCGCATACTCGATTTCGTCGACCCGTTTTCCAACACCGGAATAGACTATCTTTTCGGGCGGGACTCCCGCCCTTAATCCACGATACAGCTCCCCGCCCGATACAATATCAAGCCCGCCGCCCATGTTGGCGAACACCTTGAGGACAGCAAGATTTGAATTCGCCTTCACAGAAAAACAGACCATGTGAGAAATCCCGCTGAAGGCCTCATCAAATGCGCCAAAATGCCTTCTCAAGGTGGCATTACTGTATGCATAAAACGGTGTTCCCACCTCTTGGGCGATCCTTGCGAGAGGAACATCCTCACAAAACATCTCCTTGTTATGATACTGAAAATGATGCATTAGTCGCTGTTATACCTCGGAAGGTTATAAATTGCGTTTTTTTCGGTGAGCAATGATCATCAAGAGCAAGGCGCGAAGGCGCGGAATAGCAAGCTATTTCAAGCCTGAGCAACACAGCTATTGATGTTTATGGCCGACGAAAAATCGCAAGTTATGGCCTTTCGAGGTATAGCCTTCTTAAGGGACGTAGACAATATTCGAATCTTTGCTTCTCAGTCCGTCTGCAGAAATAACCACAATCTTGTACAGGGAGCGATAACCGGCTTCAGCCGAATCCCGGTAGATGACCTTGTCGCCTGCTACGTCAACGGCCCTTGGATCAGCAGTGTCAATATCGATCTCTTGTGTAAACCTGACCGGACAATCTACGCAAGGCTCTTGTCCGAAAGGCTCCGTAGCCTTATAGAGTCTAAACAACCTCTCTCCTGCCGGGATTGTCCAGGAAAGTCGAATCTCTCTTTCCACGACATCTCCCTGCAGGTCCGTCACCCGTTCCGGGGCAACTGCCTCAGGCGCTGCCGGCGGCCCTTTCCTGCCGCAACCAGTCCAGCCGGCCAGCAGAAAAAACAAAAGAAGAGGGACAACTATCTTCACTTTGATTCGCAATTTTCTTGTTCCAGCTCCGCCTCTGCGGCGCTGATCGCTTCAAGGACATTCTTTGTGGCAGTGCCGCCTGTTGATCTTCTCCTGTTGATTACAGACGAAAAGGAGAGCACGTCAAAAACATCCTGATCGATCAGAGGGGAAAAGACCCTTAATTCCTCTAATGCCAGGTCATGAAGCTCTTTTTTCTTTTCCAGTGCATAGCCGACTGCCTTACCAACCGCATGGTGTGCATCCCGAAACCCTACCCCCCTGGTCACAAGGTAGTCTGCGAGATCCGTTGCGTTTGCAAAACCGTGTTCCGCCGCATCTCTCATCCGGCCGGAGTTGATCCGGAGCTTCGGGAGCAGCTTGCCGTAAATCGCAAGACATGCCCTCAGGGTGTCAACCGCATCGAACAATGCATCCTTGTCCTCCTGCATATCCCGGTTATAAGCCAGGGGCAGAGACTTCATCATGGTCAGCGACGCCATCAGGCTCCCAAACACGCGCCCTGTCTTTCCTCGGACGAGTTCACACACATCAGGGTTCTTTTTCTGAGGCATGATACTGCTTCCCGTGGAAAAGGAATCAGGCATCTCAACAAAGGCGAATTCGGCAGAAGACCAGTATATCAGTTCTTCGGAAAGACGGCTCATGTGGACCATACAGATTGAAGACGCGGAAAGAAATTCTATCACAAAGTCCCTGTCGCTTACGGCATCCAGGCTGTTTGCGACCACCTCCGGGAAACCAAGCAGTTCCGCCGTATACCCCATGTCAATCGGGAATGTAGTCCCTGCAAGGGCTGCGCTTCCGAGAGGAAGCACGTTGATCCGCACGAGTCCCTCTCTAAACCGGGCCGTGTCCCGCTTGAACATCTCATAGTAGGCCATGAAATAATGAGACAGAAGAACCGGTTGCGCCCGCTGCATATGGGTATAGCCAGGCATGACAACATCAATATGTTTTTTTGAAAGACCCACGAGTTCCCGGCGAAGAATCCGGAGACAACGCAGAATCTCCTCAGATTCGTCCCGCAGCCACATGCGTGTGTCAAGCGCCACCTGATCGTTGCGGCTTCTTGCCGTATGGAGCTTTTTGGCGACATCGCCCACATGCAAGGCAAGACGGCACTCAATGTTCATATGAACGTCTTCCGCGGCCTCGTCGAATTCGAATTCACCCCCGGCTATCTCCTCTTTGATACTTTGAAGTCCCTTGATCAGGAGGGCGGCTTCTTCCCCGGAAATGATCGCTTGCCTGGCAAGCATCTTGCAGTGGGCAATGCTTCCGGCAATATCATGCGCATAAAGCCGGCTGTCGGTCTTGACAGACGCGGTGAATCTCTCCACATTCCTGTCTGTTGCTTCCCCGAATCTTCCATCCCACAGCTTACCGGACATAACTACCTCTTGACCTGTGCGGATAACTTTTGGCCATTAGCTTTTAGCTCTTATAGGGGTCAGGGGAGTACTCAAGTTTTGTTTTTCTTCATCATCGCCTGGATTCGTAGTCGCAGGGCATTGAGACGGATGAATCCTTCCGCGTCTTTCTGCCTGTAAACCGTGTCTTCTTCAAATGTGGCAAAATCGTCCCGGTAAAGAGACTCTTCAGACCGGCGTCCCGTGACCCGGCAGTTGCCCTTGTAAAGTTCTAGGCGAACCGTTCCCGACACGGTCTTCTGTGTTGCGTCAATCATCTGCTGCAATACATCCATCTCAGGGGCGAACCAGAAGCCGTAATAGACAAGTTCGGCGTACTTGGGAATCAATCCGTCACGAAGATGCATGACCTCCCGGTCCATTGTAATCGACTCCATGGCCATGTGCGCGGTCCTTAGTATTGTCCCCCCGGGGGTCTCGTAAACACCGCGCGACTTCATTCCTACAAACCGGTTCTCAACCATGTCAAGCCGCCCTATCCCGTGTTTTCCGCCGAGTCTGTTCAATTCGGCAAGGAGCCCTGCCGGGGAAAGCTCCCGGTCATTCACTCCCACCGGGTTTCCTTTTTCAAAACGTATCAGGATCTCTTCAGATTCGCCGGGGGCGTCTTTGGGTGAGACCGTAAGCTGAAAGATCGATTCCGGCGCTGACGCCCAGGGATCTTCCAGTATTCCTCCCTCATAGCTTATGTGCAGAAGATTACTGTCGCTGCTGTAAGGTTTTGCAGGCGTCACAGGGACGGGTATTCCATGCTCCTTCGCATATTCCATAAGGGCATTGCGCGAGTTGAGTCTCCATTCCCTCCAGGGAGCAATGATCTTTATTGCAGGATTCAACGAAAGATAGCTCAACTCAAACCTCACCTGATCATTCCCTTTTCCCGTGGCTCCGTGACTCACGGCATCGGCGCCCTCGGCCCGGGCGATTTCGATCTGTCGTTTTGCAATAAGCGGTCTGGCAAGAGATGTCCCGAGAAGATACTGACCTTCATACACGGCATTTGCTCTAAAGGCGGGAAAGACATAGTCTCTCACGAATTCCTCTCTGAGATCATCAATATAGACCTTTTCTGCGCCTGTTGCCAGGGCCTTTTCTTCTATATGGTCGAGTTCTTCGCCCTGGCCGATGTCAGCAGAAAAGGCGATTACACGGCAGTCATATTTTTCTTTGAGCCATGCCAGAATAACCGATGTGTCAAGTCCCCCTGAATAGGCCAACACGACTTTTTCTATCATCTTTTCCACGGAAATCCTCTCTTGATGCCGCAATTTTTCAGACCATCAAACGATCGATTATTGCTTTGTGCATATGAAGCTTGTTTTCAGCCTGGTCCCATACTACGGAATGACGACCTTCAAGGACTTCGCCGGTAATTTCCTCCCCGCGATGGGCAGGAAGACAGTGCATGACCGCCACATCTTTTTTCGCGGCGGCTACGAGCTTTTCGTTGATCTGATAGGATCGGAATATCTTTTTGCGTATTTCCTGCTCTTCCTCCTGTCCCATGCTCGCCCACACGTCGGTATAGATAACATCTGCGTCCCTGACCGCCTCAAAAGGATCTCCGACAAGCGAGATATTCCCCCTGCCATGCTCAATGGCCTTTTGATAAATATCAGAATTCGGCCTGTATCCGTCAGGGGTTGAAACAACGAGATGAAGTCCCAATATCGCCGCTGCATTAATCCAGGAATGAGCCACATTATTTCCGTCACCGACCCAGACAATCTTGAGGCCGGCAGGGTCCCCCTTTTTTTCCGTAATTGTCTGGAGGTCGCTCAACACCTGACATGGATGGTAGATGTCCGTAAGCCCGTTCATTACCGGAATTGAGGAATTTGAAGCAAGTTCCTCTACGAGCTCCTGTGAATATGTCCTTATTACAATCCCGTCAACGTATCTCGACAGGACGCGTGCGGTATCACCAACAGGTTCATCACGGATCAATTGCGTGTCCTTTGAACTCATAAAGATTACGCCTCCCCCAAGCTGAATCATCGCGGTCTCAAAAGAGACCCGCGTCCTTGTTGAAGGCTTGTCAAATATGATGCCGAGCGTCCTTCCAGGCAGAGGACGATAAGGCGTATCTGCGTTGCGCCCCTTCTTGAGTTCTATGGAGCGGTCTATCAGTTGCGTTATCTCCTCAGGTTCCAAATCCCAAAGTGTCAATATATCCTTTTTCATAGCAAACTACCGTTTCGACTCCTCATGTGTACTCACCACTCACACCTAAAGTGAGCGGTTCAAGGTTCAGGGTTTAGGGGAAGTTATTCCGTCCCCGTTCCTAACAACCAGTTAGGTCGTTTCAACCCGGAACCGTGAACGCTGAACCGCTCAACCCGGGTCACAATATCCC
>MAXM01000166.1:0-7887 GCA_001751015.1 Desulfobacterales bacterium C00003106 | reverse complement strand
TATACCGTCCAGTATTTCCATCAGCCGGTCAATCGGCTCTTTGTCTATGATCAGCGGCGGAATAAAACGGAGCACGTTTCCGTGCGCACAATTGATGAGGAATCCCTTTTTCAGGCATTTGTCTACAACCGGCGCACCATCACGGTCTATCTCCGCACCGACAAGAAGTCCCTTGCCGCGAACCTCCGTGATACACGAATGAGCGGTCTTTAATTGGCACACGGCGTTCATCAGATAATCACCCATCTTTTTGCAGTGGGAGACGATCTCTTCTTCCTCCATGGTCTTTACAACCGCCAGCGCCGCCGCGGAAACCAGCGGAGTGCCGCCAAAGGTGGATGCGTGCGAACCGGCTGTAAAGGCAGACGCAACCTCATCCGTGGCGAGCATGGCCCCCATTGGAAGTCCGTTGGCCAAAGCCTTGGCCAGCGTCATGATGTCCGGCTCGATGTTGTAGTGCTCATAGGCAAACAACGCGCCTGTGCGTCCCATCCCGGTCTGGACCTCATCGAGGATCAGCAGAATTCCCTTTCTGTCGCAGAGTCTTCGCAAATCGGCAAGGTAATCCTGCGATGGCACCTGAACCCCGCCCTCTCCCTGGATCGGTTCTACCATTACCGCGCATGTCGTATCGTCAACGGCTTTTTCTATTGCGTCAATATCGTTGAAAGGGACATAGGAAAACCCGGCCAGCAGGGGATCAAATCCCCCCCTGATCTTTGACTGGCCTGTAGCGGTAAGTGTCGCCATGGTCCTGCCATGAAAAGAGCCTTTCATGGTAATGATCCTGAACCGCTCGGAGTTGCCCTTGTCGCTGAAATATTTACGGGCGAGTTTGATGGCCGCCTCGTTCGCTTCAGCCCCGCTGTTCGCAAAAAAGGCCTTCCCTGCAAAGGAATGCTTCACGAGATGTTCCGCCAGTTCTGTCTGGGGCTCGGTATAATATAGGTTCGAGACGTGAACCAGTCTGTCTGCCTGCCGACAGACTGCCTGAGCAATACGCGGATGCGCGTGTCCCAGGTTGCAGACCGCAATGCCCGCCACAAAATCTATGTACTCGTTTCCCTCTGCATCCCACACCCTGTACCCTTTTCCGCGAGTCAGGACTATCGGGAAACGGTTATAGGTATGAACAATTGCGGCTTCTGATCTTTCTATTAGAGATTTCACAGTACTGAGACCCTTTCCCGTCCACGAGTTTCTGTCTATGCTACAATTTCCGTGCCTATGCCCTTGTCGGTAAATATCTCAAGCAACACCGCATGCGGTATCCGGCCATCTATTATATGCACCTTTTCCACGCCGTTTCCCACAGCTTCCATGCTGCATGCCGCCTTTGGAATCATTCCGCCGGAAATCGCGCCGCTTTTGAACATAGACCTCATGGCCTTGAGATTCGTGGTTGACACGATATCCCCCGAACCATCCTTAATCCCTTTAACATCAGTCAAAAGGAGCAGTTTGACCGCCTTGAGCGCCACAGCTATTTTGCTCGCGACCCAGTCAGCGTTGATGTTATACGTTTCCCCTGACGCGCCGACACCGATAGGCGCAATCACCGGAATAAAACCATCCGACTTCAGGGTGGCAATGATCTCGGGGTTGATCTTCAGCACTTCACCTACCATGCCGATATCAATAATTTCCGGGGGCTTATCTTCCAGAAACGTCTTAATGACACGAAGCTTTCCGGCAGAGATCAAATTGCCGTCCTTGCCACTCAGTCCGACGGCCTTTCCTCCCTGTCTATTGATTTCCGCCACTATTGTCTTGTTTACTTTTCCGCCCAGGACCATCTCTACAACATCCAGGGTCGGGGCGTCTGTAACTCGCATCCCCTCAACAAAGGATGATCCAATCCCCATTTTGTTCAGAACCACCCCGATCTGCGGCCCCCCGCCATGCACTATCACGGGATTCAACCCCGTGTATTTCAGCAGAGTCACGTCCCGGGCAAAATCTTCTTTGAGCCGCTCTTCCACCATAGCGTGCCCGCCATATTTTATGACAATTGTCTTGCCGTAAAACCGCCGGATATATGGAAGACATTCAATCAGGACATCTGCTATGGAATCGTCTTTTTTCATGGTTTATCACAATGTTACAGGAATGACCTATAATATGTACCTGCTGAGGTCTTCGTCTTCTATTATGTCTCTGAGCGTGTCGTTTACGTAGGCCGAGTCTATAACAATCTCTTTCCCTTTTTCAAGGTCCGGGGCTTCAAAAAGGATATCATCCAGCAGCCTTTCCACAACAGTATGCAGCCGCCGCGCCCCGATATTTTCGGTGCGTGTGTTCACATCTGCAGCAATCTCCGCAATGGCGTCTATGGCCCCATCGTCAAAGCGAAGCCTGATCCCTTCTGTTGCGACAAGCGCTTCATACTGGATAATCAGCGCATTTTTCGGTTCAGTCAATATCTTTATAAATTCTTCCTTGCCGAGTGAATCAAGTTCCACGCGGATTGGAAATCTGCCCTGCAATTCAGGAATCATATCCGAAGGCTTGCTCATGTGAAAGGCGCCTGACGCGATAAAGAGTATGTGATCCGTCTTCACCATTCCGTACTTCGTATTCACGGTGCATCCTTCCACTACCGGCAACAGATCTCTTTGCACTCCTCCCCTGGAGACATCAGCCCCTTGCCCTTCTTGTCTTTCGCTGATCTTGTCGATCTCGTCTAAAAAAATGATGCCTGTCTGCTCCACTCTGGAAATGGCCTTTTTGACAACCACATCCATGTCAACGAGACGCTGCGCTTCCTCCTGGACCAGTATATCAAGGGCCTCGGGCACCTTGACCTTTCGCTTCTTGGTCTTTTTCGGAAAGAGTCCTCCGAACATGTCCTTTACGTTCACATCCATCTCTTCTAACCCGACGTTTGAAAATACCTCCACCACGGGCGCAACCCGGTCGGCAACCTCGATATCTACATACCTGCCGTCCAGCTTGCCGGAGTGAAGTAGATCACGCAATTTTTCCCGGGTCGATAGATCCACAGGATTCTCTTTCTTTACAAGCTCAAGCGTCTTTTCGGACTGTTCCGCATCCTCGACCGGCTCTTTCTCCTTTCGCGGCGGGAGGAGGATGTCCAGCAAATGCTCCTCGGCGATGCTTTCAGCCTTTGACTTGACGAGTTCCTGCTCTTCAGCCTTGGTCATGTTGACCGCAAGCTCAGTAAGGTCCCGGATCATCGATTCCACATCCCGGCCCACGTATCCCACCTCTGTAAATTTGGAGGCCTCTATCTTGAGAAAAGGAGATTCTGACATCTTTGCAAGTCGTCTTGCTATCTCTGTTTTTCCTACCCCGGTCGGTCCGATCATTATGATGTTTTTCGGAACGATTTCGTCTCGCAGGTCTTCAGGCACCTGCTGCCTCCGCCAGCGGTTTCTCAGTGCAATCGCTACAGATCTCTTGGCATTTCCCTGGCCAACAATATACTTGCCCAACTCACAAACGATTTCCCTTGGTGTCCGGTTCTGTTTATCCAGCATAAAGGTAATAACTCCCTGCTTTCATTAGACATGAACTCGCAAAAAGCCGAATTCAAATTCAGGCGAATGAATACTTTCGCCTGTTCATCTGCTCTCTTGTCTGCTCTTCTTTCTTTACACGCTCTGAAATCGTATTATCAAGCGCTATTGTTTTCAGAAAACAGGCAGACGAGCATCTCAAACCATTAAACTTAACATATTAAGTTTGATAAAACACAAAAGTCAAGCAAAAAGGGCGTCATCATACAACCACAGGGGGTTTGCCCCTGCATTATTTGAAAACGAATGACATCACATAATAGGCATCCCGCAATTTGGCCTTCACTTTTGTACTGTAAGGAACGGGAACGAATATTCTTGACAATGGATTGTGAAGGAGACTATTATATTTGTAATAACAAATAGTTGTAGATATGGTAAAAATGTTTATCAATGCTCTCCTTCGGAAAATGGTCAGGTTGCCAGGGATGTGAAAATGGACGAAAAAGAAAAATGCACACAGCGGTTGAGAAAATTGAGAAAACGCCTGCATGCCCAGTCAATTGATATGTTATGGGTGTTGAAGGAAGAAAACCGCAGGTATTTGTCGGGGTTTAGAGGCCGTGACGGTCAGTGTGACGAGTCTGCCGGTTCCCTGTTTATCTCGGAAAGCAGGCAGTTGCTTGCCACTGATTTTCGTTACACACGCCAGGCGGAAACCGAGGCCCATGGTTTTGAACTTGTTGACTACTCAAAAGGGGTTATCAAAGTCCTGCCACGAATCGCAAGAGATGCTGATGTCAGACGGCTTGGATTTGAGGCCGGCCGCGTTTCGTGTATCCAGTTTCAAAAGCTCTCCGAGGCCCTGAAAAATGAACAGGTATCAGTTGAGCTTGTGCCTTGTGAGGGGCTCATAGAAGATCTCCGGTCTGTAAAAGACGCCTCCGAACTCGATGCAATCAGAAGATCGGTTGCAATCACGGAAGGGGTGCTTGCTTTGATCCTGGAAGAACTCGAACCCGGAATATCGGAAAAGGAGGTGGCATGGTCAATTGAGAAACGGATACGGGAAAAAGGGGCCGAAGAGATATCATTCCCCCCAATTGTCGCCTCCGGGAAAAATGCCGCCTTCCCACACGCCATCCCCACGGACCGGAGGATCAGGAAAGGAGAACCGATTATTATTGACATGGGATCCCGCCTGGACGGCTACTGTTCCGATATGACGCGGACGGTTACGCTTGGAAGGCCGGATGCTGAATTCGCAGATATCGTCAACATCGTATATGATGCGCAGCAAAAGGCTATTGCCGCCATAAGGGCCGGTGTCAGCAGCAGGTTTGTCGACGGGATTGCCCGCGATTACATAGACAGGAAGGGATTTGGCGACAAATTCGGTCATGGTTTGGGCCATGGTGTCGGCCTGGCGGTGCATGAGATGCCGGCGTTGAGTCCGAGACAGGATACGCAGCTTGAAGCCGGGATGGTCGTTACTGTGGAACCCGGCATATACATACCCGGATGGGGCGGGGTCAGGCTGGAAAACATGATCGTGGTGCAGCCGGATGGGGCGGATGTCTTAAACAGGATGCCGGTGCTGGTTTGATGGATGCCCTCGTGGACAGATTTACCGATTTTCTGGTGGTGGAAAAAGGGCTTTCCTTAAATACACTCGAGGCCTATACCAGGGATTTGACCCGCTATCTCCTGTTTTTGAAGAGAAAAGGGGTTTCAAATATCTCTGATTCCGACACGGTCCATATATTGCGTTATCTGATTGCCCTGCATAAAGAAGGACTCTCAGCAAGAAGCAGGGCTCGGCAGGTGGTGACGCTTCGGGGTTTCTATCGATTTCTGAACGATGAGGGGATATTGAAGGCCAACCCGGCCCTGATGATAGATATTCCAAAATGGCTGCAGAACCTGCCGGACTTCCTGCAGTTGGATGAGGTGGAAAAACTCCTCGCTGCTCCGGATCGCAAAACACCTCTCGGCATGAGGGACTCGGCCATGCTGGAGCTCTTATACGCGGCCGGCCTGAGGGTTTCGGAACTAATCACGATCCGATCGCAGGCAATCAACATAGATGCCGGTTTTGTGAAGATATTGGGCAAGGGGTCCAAAGAGCGGATAGTGCCTGTAGGATTTACAGCATTAAAGCAAATCGAAGAATACCTGAAAACCGCGAGGGGTCGTCTTCTCAAGGGGCGAAAAAGCGCCTATCTTTTTGTCAACCGGTCAGGGAACTGTTTGACCCGGCAGGGTTTCTGGAAACTCCTCAAACGTTATGCCGCCAAGGTGAACATAGAAAAAAACGTCTATCCTCACACTCTCAGACACTCTTTTGCAACACATTTGATCGAAAGGGGGGCGGATCTCAGGTCAGTTCAGACAATGCTGGGTCACGTGGATATCGCCACGACTCAAATATATACGCATGTGGCGCGGGAGAGGCTTAAAGAGATACACGCAAAGTATCATCCACGCGGATAGTTCTTCCCCATCCCTTGCAGACAACTATGAGACGGCGGGAGTATGAAATAGAATCTGTTTCCATACGGCACAGGCTCATAACCCACGATTCCACCATGTACACGGACGATTTCCCTGAAAAAATAGAGTCCCTGGCCTGTGCCGGGAGCATTATTGACGTTGCTTCCGCGATACCCTTCGACGAATATCATGTCCCGTTCCCCTTTGCGGAGATGAGGTCCGGTGCTGAAAAGATAATACTTGAAGCCGTGCGCGTCTTTTAAGAAATAATCTTCAAGGATTTCCCTTCCATAGGCAATATATTTCAGGCTTTGCCCTTCTTTTTTTACTTCTCTTATGTACTTGATTGCATTGGAAATCAGATTGGAATAGACCTGGGCCAAAAGACCCTTGTCAACAAGCATCGGTTTTTCCCTGTCCGGACTGTCGTATTCATCGCGGACTTCAATACGATTGCGCTTTATCTTTTTTGCATATTCTTCCAATTGCGGCAGGATAATATCTTCTTTTATTTTACAGCTCCTTCTGTTGAGGACGTAGTGTCCTTTTTCAAAATGAGACCTTCTCAGGAGGGTCTCCAGAAAGAGGCTGGTGTTCTTGTAATGCTTCGTAACATTTTCTACCTGTTTTTGCAGCATGTCTGCTGACTGGCTCATATTCTCATGCACCACTCGCAGCAGTTTCAGCCTTTCTTCGATCTTGATGTCGGTCCGGGTCAGAAGGCTGCCGAATTCCTTTTCGAGATCACAGCCCTTTTTCACCTCGGATTGTATCCTTTTGATGTAGAGCTTGAACTCAATATTCGGAACAATAATATTGTGCTCAATATCTTTGACAAGGGAACGAATAAATCTGAGATGCTTTATATTCTTACAGACAAGGATCTTGTTGTGTAAAGCGTATCCGATTCTGTTTGCAAACTTCTGAAAAAAAAACCGATCTTTTTTGGTTAGATCAGCAGCGTCCTCAATCTGGAGAATCCCGAGTACTTCACCGGAGCACAGGGATGGAAGCCTGTCTATCAGCGCTTTGTTTCCGATTACGGGGAAAAAACATGAACCCTGGTGTTCTTCTGCCTCAGAGTATACCATGATCGGAGGCACGCGCATTTCGTCCCGGCTCTTAATCAGCCCTTGGTGCGAAGTGCATACGAGTCGCAGGGAATCTCCGTTCAACATCGCGTAGAGCTTTGCGTCAAGGTCAAAAAAGGCCTTCACAATAACAACGCATATACAATAAAGATCTTCTGTGGATTCGTACTCCTGGCTCAGGTCAAAAAATGCCCTGAGGGCGGCATCCTGACGATCTGTAAAACTGTATGTTTCATAATCATCCATCTTTTGATGGACTCTTTTTTCGAGAAAATATAACCGTTTCATGCGCACCGATCCCTGAGAATTATTGCAAGATCCTCTTTTCTCCATTTTCCTTCTTATCATAACATTCGACATACTGTCAAACAGCATACCTGGCGGCAGCCCTGACGCATGAATGAAATGGATAAGGGTCTCCGTAAAATTTATTGGAGAATTTTTGATTTTGATGGATCGAACTGCCCCGAAATCAAGCTGATGGATCAGCTCTGTAAGATCCTCCCCGGCTTTTGCAAAAGATAGAAACGGGGACGGAATAACTTCAACTTTTTTCGCTCTGCTCTTTTGGCGTATCCATAGCTTGTCTTGCTTAATGATAGAGACGCGTTGTCACGCCGGATCGGTAGAACCTATGTGAGTCCTCCACCAGAGGTGGAGGGTTTAGACCGATACTAATAGCTAACCGCTAAAGGCTAATCGCTCAACTCGGGTGATATTAAAACTGCATCTGGCAAAGTTACAATACAGCCACAGCGAACTAACAATTTTTCTTGACAGGAGGAATATAGGATGTCCCCTACCCCGAAAAATCCTTCAAGGCG
>MAXM01000165.1 GCA_001751015.1 Desulfobacterales bacterium C00003106 | reverse complement strand
AATCTATGCGCCTACTTGGGAAAGTTATTCCGTCCCCGTTCCTAAGTGCGTCAGCACTCTGTTTGTGCATGCTTTCTCGACAGAAGACCGGCAAAGGGGATAGTATTTGTCAAACTGACACAAGACAGAGATCATCAAATATAGATTTACTCATAAATAATTTCACTGCGTTATCAGTCGAAATACTCTACGACGTACAACTCACTACGACTTACTCGAATTTTTTCTTTTAGCCTTGTGAAATTAGTTATCTGAAAATCTATAACAACCACTTGACTACTCGACTATCTCTGCGTTTTATATAAGGATAGCTGTATGAGTTCCATATTGATCATAGCAGGAGTTATTATTATTTTTCTCCTGGGATACCGGTTTTACGGCGGGTTGATCGAACGCAGGATTGTTGATCCGCGGCGAGAGAATGCGACTCCTGCTGTGTCCATGAAAGACGGCGTAGACTTTGTGCCGGCCAAAAAGGCTGTTCTATTCGGACATCATTTTTCGTCCATAGCCGGGGCGGGGCCGATCATCGGACCGATTGTCGCGGTGGGGAGCTTTGGCTGGCTGCCGGCGCTTGCCTGGATCATTGTCGGATGTCTGTTTGTCGGGGCGGTCCACGATTATCTCTCTCTCATGGTCTCTGTCAGGAATCGAGGAGCATCAATTGCAGACGTTGCCGAAAAGACCATGGGAAAGGGCTGCAAGATAATATTTTCCATCTTTTTGTGGGCGGCCCTGGTTATGGTTGTAGCGGTATTTGCGGTAGTGGGGGCAAAAACGCTCGTTGCCAAACCGGCAATGGTGATTCCCGCCTTTTCTCTGATCCTGATAGCCGTGCTCTTTGGTTATGCACTGGCGCGGCGGTTTGTTTCCCTGTGGCTCGGCACCATTCTTGCGGTATGCGCCGACCTGATCTGTATCTACATAGGATATCTCTATCCTGTTCCGATCACTTCCGAAATATTCGGGCTTTCGCCATTGATGTTCTGGTTCGTGGTTCTTTTGATATATGCAGGCGTGGCGTCTGTATTGCCGGTCCATATACTTTTGCAGCCGCGGGATTACATTGCGACCTACAAGCTCTATATGGCTCTCACTCTGGGCATATCTGCTATTATTGTTGTGCATCCCGAGATGAACGCCCCGGCTTTTATTACCGCATGTTCGACACAAGGGCCGATCTGGCCGATGCTTTTCATACTTGTCGCATGCGGAGCTGTTTCCGGATTTCATTCCCTTGTTGCGGGAGGTACTTCTTCCAAACAGCTTGCAAGTGAAAAAGACGGGCGACTCATAGGGTTCGGGGCGATGCTTACGGAAGGAGTTCTCGCGGCAATGACCCTGGTCATGGTAGGGGCCTGCCTTTACTGGTCAAAGCCTGCGGGACTGAATATAGACATGGCGCAGTTCGGCTTTCACGAGACTCTCGAAGGGGGCTGGATCGTGACATTCGGAAGCGGATTCGGAAATCTCGTCCACCAGTTTCTTCCTTTTATAAGTTTTCCCCTTGCCATGCTCTTTGCCATGATTACACTCAATACCTTTGTCCTTACTTCGCTTGATACCGCTACAAGAGTTACGCGTTTTATGGTGCAGGAATTGCTGGGTGCAAGATTTCGGCTCTTTTCCAACAAGTATGGCGCATTGCTTCTTGTGCTCGTTCCTGCAGGCTGGCTGGGAATTACAAACTCGTGGACAAAGATCTGGCCTTTGTTCGGCGCCACCAATCAGTTGGTTGCGGCCCTTGCACTCTTTGTTATTTCGGCATATTTGATTGGGGTAAAAAAACCTGTAGGATATACCATCTATCCCGCTTTTTTCATGATCATCACGACGGTTGCGGCGCTTGCCTGGCAGGCCTATCACTTCCTTGCGCAAGAGGAGCCAAGGACTATGCTCGGGATATCGAGCATAGTCCTTATCTGTCTCGCCCTCTTTGTAGCAAAGGAGGGATGTCAGCTTGTCTTTGCAAAAAAAGTGCCGGTGATCACAACCGATTTTTAAATTGGGAGGAGACTCGATTGCACCTGAGTTGTTTTGATTCAAAGAATATAGTAAGGACACTCATATACACCAATGTAGTCATGTTTGTTCTTTCTATCATGCTAAATCCTCTTTCTTTGAGGTTTTCGGCAAATCCATTGACATTGCTCTCCCCTTCGGACAACAGCCTGATACTCTTAGGCGCTACAGGCACGATCCCGATTGATCAATTCCATCGCGGGTGGACCCTGATCTCGGCTAACTACCTGCATGGCGGGATACTTCATATCCTGTTTAACATGATGGCCCTGCGGCAGATAGGTCCGCTTGTATTACAGGAGTATGGGCTCAGCCGAATGATTGTCCTCTACACCTTCACCGGCGTTATTGGATTTGCGGTCTCCTATTTTGCCGGCGTTGCCCTGACTATCGGAGCATCCGCCAGTCTGTGCGGTCTGATCGGAGCAGGTCTTTACTTCGGGAAAAGCCGTGGCGGCATATACGGTATGACTATCTACAAGCAGCTTACAGGATGGATATTCGGACTCTTTCTGTTCGGCATCATGATTCCCGGCATCAACAACTGGGGTCATGCCGGCGGTATCGGCAGCGGGATCTTGTTAGGTTTTGTCCTCGGTTACCGGGATAGAAAAAGAGAGAATCTATTCCACGGAATCCTTGCCGGAGGTTGTATAGTGCTTACAACCATTGTCCTTGTGTGGGCGGTTTATTCAGCGCTTTACAGCCGTCTCCT
>MAXM01000164.1 GCA_001751015.1 Desulfobacterales bacterium C00003106 | reverse complement strand
AAGCAGCTTTACAGACTCTTCGCCAACCCCCAACTCGCGGGCCAGCATAAAAATCGCCGACAGGTGTTGTTGTTTTTCTGCTTCAGTCTTGTAAAGTGATATCGTAACCACAACCATACCCCCAAGTCTTGATTGTCTTTTGATCCGGCTTCTACGTTTTATTTCTACAGCCCTTAAACGACATCTATGTTAGGATTACGTTAGGCTTGTATTAAGTTCCTGTTACGTTAGGAACGGGGACGGAATAACTTCCCCAAGTAGGCGGAAGTTATTTCGTCTCCGTTCCCTGGACTGAACTTGTCAAACAAGAAGGGAAATGGTATCTTTAACAGGTGCAATACAAAAAAGTGATATGACATTAATTTGGGTATTTTTTTGAATGTCGAATGTCGAAGTGCGGATGTTTCTATTAGATTTTTTGGAGCAAATGATGCCCACAAAGGGAATTTGATGGGCTGGTTTGCGCGACAGGTGAGTCATCAGGGGTTCAGAGACAGGGATGCTCCAACCGATTATCACACTTGTGACCGATTTTGGCCAAAAGGATCATTATGTAGGGGTAATGAAGGGGGTGATCCTTGGGATTAACCGGTCGGCCCGGCTTGTTGATATCTGTCACGAAATCCCTGCGCAGGATGTACGGGCTGCTGCTTACGTTCTTTTCGCGTCCTATCGGCATTTTCCAAAAGATACAATTCATTGTGCGGTTGTGGACCCGGGTGTGGGGTCGGAACGAAAGGCGCTGATCCTGAAGACGGACCGCCATTTGTTTGTCGGCCCGGACAATGGTATCTTCAGCATGATCTGCAATCAGGAAAAAGAGATCAAGGTCTACAGCATCCATACTTCAAAGGATCTCTTTTCGGAAATCAGCAGCACCTTTCACGGCAGGGATATTTTTGCGCCTGTATCCGCGTCCCTGTCAACGGGGAGAGCATGCTCCGAACTCGGCAAACCGGTTTCGAAATTTGTGAGCATCAATACCTTGAGACCTGACACGGAAGGCTCCGTCATGAAAGGCGCTATCATCCATGTTGACAGGTTTGGGAATCTTATTACCAATATTTGCCGCAGGGATTTTGACGGATTTCTGGGACGGGAACGTTTTGAGATCGCAGCAGGCGACAGGAGCCTGGCTGATATAGTAAAGACTTATTCGGATGCGCCTGCAGGGAAAATCGTTGCGCTATTCGGAAGCGCCGGTCACTTGGAGATATCAGCGGTGATGGGCAGCGCTTCCGGTCTGCTTCATCTTGGGCCAGGTGATCGAGTTCTGGTTCACAGGCTTTGATCAATGGTAAGGCCTCTGCGTTTTTCGCGGTCAAGCCTTAGGAACGGGTAGAAATGGAAAAGGTGGTCATTCAAAGATGCGCCGGATATGGGGTGTCGCTTGAAGAGAATATCAGGACGGCTTTTTCCTGCTGTTTTGGAAGGATGCAAGATGCTGTAAGGCCTGGGGACAAGGTCTTGCTGAAACCCAATCTTCTGCTAAAGGACCTGGCCGGTTCATGTGTGAATACCAACCCGCTTTTTGTAAAGGCTGTGGCAAACATAGTTAAGGACGCAGGCGGTTTGCCGTTTGTGGGTGACAGTCCGGCCTTCGGGACCGCCCGGCAGGTAGCCGCGGGTTGCGGGTTGCTTCGCCTGCTTGAAAAAGAGGGTGTCCCGGTCGTTTCCTTAAAAAGGAATCGCAGGTATGGAAGAAATGTGCGAATAACGAGGAGTATTGACGATTTTGACAGCATAATCAACCTGCCGAAGTTGAAGGCCCACGGCCAGATGCTGTTTACGGGCGCAGTCAAGAACCTGTATGGAATGGTTTCGGGCAAGGTCAAGGCATGGAGGCATTTGACGGCAAGGAGCAGCCGCGAAAAGTTCTCTTTGATGCTCCTCGGCATCTGCGAACAGGTTCGGCCTTGCCTTACACTCGTGGATGCCATAGATATTATGGAAAAGACAGGCCCTCGCGACGGCGTTGTCAAAAACGCAGGATTGATTTTTGCCGGGATAAACTGTATCAGTATAGACCGGGTTATCTGTGAGGTCTTTTCCGTGGATGCGCAAAAGGTCCCGCTGCTTTATGCGGCGCAGAAATACGGTTTTGCGGGCGGCAGACTGTCGGATATTCAGATTGCAGGGGTTCCGGTTTCCAGGGTCAGGAGAGATGACTGCATCTTTCCAACCGTGTTGGACGATATATCTTTTTCTTTTTCAAAGGTCATAAAGAGCATCATGAGGCATGTCCTTACTCTCTCACAGCAGTTCAAGACTGAGAGGTCGCAGAGAGGAAATACAATATCAGGAATCGAGGTGCAAAAAGCCATGAAAATGCCGAAAAACAAGAACTCCGATGCAACTCCGTCATCAGACTTCATCCGGGCCGTTGTTGCGGAGGATTTGAAGGCAAACAAGAACAACGGTCGAGTCGTAACGAGATTTCCGCCGGAACCGAACGGGTATCTGCATATCGGACATGCCAAGTCGATCTGTCTTAATTTCGGCATTGCTCTGGAAAACAAAGGCATTTGCAATCTGCGCTTCGATGATACAAACCCGGGCAAGGAGGAGGTTGAATATGTGGAATCGATCCAAGCGGATGTTCGATGGCTCGGATTTGACTGGGGTGATCGTCTATTCTTCACGTCCGACTACTTTGAACGACTGCATGAATATGCATTGCAGTTGATCAGGCATGGCAAGGCCTATGTCTGCAGCCTGAGCGCAGAGGAAATCAGGGACTACCGTGGTACGCTGACTGAACCCGGCAGAGAGAGTCCTTATCGTACGCGCTCAATCGAGGAAAACCTTGACCTGTTTGAGCGGATGCGCGCAGGCGAGTTTGAAGACGGATCGCATGTGCTTCGGGCAAAGATTGACATGGCATCCGGCAACCTGAATATGCGTGATCCGGTCATATACCGCATTCTGCGGGCAACACACCACAGGACAGGCAACAAGTGGCGCATCTACCCGATGTACGATTTCGCCCATTGCCTTTCGGATTCCATGGAGGGGATCACGCATTCTATCTGCACTCTCGAATTTGAGAACAATCGCCCATTGTATGACTGGTTTCTTGATGAATTGAATTGCGATTGTCACCCGCAGCAGATTGAGTTTGCCCGTCTCAATCTCGGTTACACAATCATGAGCAAGCGAAAGCTTATGGAATTGGTGCAACAAGGACATGTCACCGGCTGGGACGATCCACGGATGCCGACGCTTTCGGGTCTGAGGAGACGGGGTTACACGCCGGAAGCAATACGGGACTTCTGCGAGCGGATCGGAGTGGCAAGAAGGGAGAGTTTGGTGGATATAGCGCTTCTCGAACACACCCTCCGCGAAGATTTGAACAAACGGGCGCCCCGTGTCATGGCTGTGTTGCGTCCGCTTCGCGTAGTCATTGAAAACTACCCGGCAGACAGAGTGGAAGAACTCGATGCCGTAAACAACCCTGAAG
>MAXM01000163.1:8639-8761 GCA_001751015.1 Desulfobacterales bacterium C00003106 | reverse complement strand
CAGGTTTCTCGCTTTTGACCTTGCTTATCCCTTCTTCACCATCCTGCGCCAAGACCGCTTCATATCCGGTATTTTCCACAACGCTTGAAATAAATGTTCTAATGTCAAGATCATCATCAATA
>MAXM01000163.1:4580-8592 GCA_001751015.1 Desulfobacterales bacterium C00003106 | reverse complement strand
GTGTGAGATTCTTGTGAAAACTTACCGTATTCTATCTTAAGGTCGAAACATATTGCAAGTGAAATCAGTTTTCCTTCTCTGATTCTCTTCCCGGAAGCCGGATCGTGAATATTGTTCCCTTGCCGGGTTCCGACTTTACATCTATGGTGCCGCCGTGTTCTTCCATAATCTTTTGAGTGACAAGCAATCCGAGACCGGTCCCCCTTGCCCCCTTGGTGCTGAAAAATTGAGTAAAGATCTTGTTTTGAACTTCCGCATCCATGCCGGATCCATTATCAGCGACCGTAAATCTCACCCCGCCCCCATCTACAGGCCGCGAGGTCAACCTGACATACCAGACCTTTTCCTCGTCAGAATCAAATATACAGGCGTCTATTGCGTTTGAAACAAGGTTAAGCAGCCCGCGGTGTATGCCTGGAGGATCAAGATATATCTCGCCTATTGTCGCATCAAGATCCCTTATCAGATCTATTGCGTTTTCTGCCGCCTTTGATTCCATGAGGTCGCATATCTCATTGACTATATCATTCGGATCGCTTTTTTCGTAATGCGGCTCGCGCTCCTTGGAATAGCTGAGCAGGTCTAAAACAAGGTCAGAGACCTTGTCAACATTTCTTCTTACCATATCCCAGCCCCCTGTCAATTGGGTCTGGGCGCGTCGTTTGATATCAGCCATATCCGCCCCGGCAGGTTGTTCACCCGGCAAACCGGCAGACGAGACCTTGAATGCGGAGTCTACCATGTAAACCCCTCCCTTTAAGCCGTTCAGTATATTCTTGATACTGTGGGCAATGCCGGCCACGGTCTGTCCTACGGCCGCCAGTCTCTCGGATTTGATCAATTCCGCCTGAAGGCGTCGGAGTTCTCTCTGGTCCTGGAAAAATCCGACACTTCCTATTGCTCTGTCACCTTCACGGAGTATCGCGCCTGAAAATCTGACAGGTATCTCCTGACCATTCCTTGCCAGTATGGTCGTATCCTTTCCGCCAAGGATATCATCTCTTTCTTCTCTCTTTTCTGCAAAGATACCGGACAGCCTTTGAATCATCCCTTCCGGATAAAGATCATCGGCCTTTTTACCGCTTTTTGCCTCATTTTCGGTATATCCGAAGATCTTTTCCGCCGCGGGATTGAATACTATTATCTTCCCTTCTCTGTCAGTCGCAATGATTCCGTCAATCGATTGTTGTATGAGCTTTTCCTCAAATTCGTACCTTCGGGTTATCTCTTCTGTCTTCTCCTTTACCATATTCCATAGCTGATTGGCATACTTATTCAACATCCTCTTTGTTTTCAGCCGGCCCTCGGCCCTCTCTAACGCTATTGAAAGAAGTCGATCACTCACCGGCTTTGTAATAAAATCCGAGGCGCCGAGGTGAAGCGACTGAACCGCGGTTTCCATATCTCCATGACCGCTGATAACGATTACCTCGGTCTCCGGATTAAGCTCTTTGATCCTCCTTAAGACCTCCAATCCATCCAACCCGGGCATCTTTATGTCGGTCAAGACTATTGGAAAAGGGTCTTTTTGAAACAATTTGAGACCCTCCTCTCCGTCTGCCGCAGTTATTACGTCATATCCATCGCTTTCAAGAGATATGCCAAGCAGGGTTCTGATACCTTCTTCGTCATCGATCAATAATAATTTTGACATTCTGTTACGTCACCTCAAGTTCTTTCCAAGGGAATCACTCCTCACACAATTGCAGGAAAGCTCACCTTGCAGGAAGTTCCCTCATTGTATTTGCTTTCAACAGTTATTTCTCCTTCATAGTCTTTAACAATCCCATAAGTTATAGACAATCCCAGTCCTGTGCCTACATCCGCTTCCTTGGTCGTAAAAAAAGGCTCAAAGATCATGTCCATAATATCCTCTCGGATGCCTTTGCCATTGTCGGAAACAATAGCCACAACCCGTTTATCCTCTAGAAACGTCCTGACTCTCAACATCTTTTTCCAGTACACCCCCCTCTCTTCCAGGGCATCACGTGCATTAGTAACCAGATTGACAAATACCTGCTCCAGTCTGTTGTGATCCGCAAATATGCAGGGAAGGTGATCAGCAAGATCGAGTTCCACAGATATCTCATGAAGCGTTAATTGCCGCCCCAAGATCTTGAATACATCTCTGACGGGTTGATTAATATTGAGCTCGGACCCCTTCACATCAGATGCCCGCGCAAATTCCTTCAGGTGACTGATTATTGCAGAGGCGCGGTCAACATACCTGCTCATCTCCTCTGCCATAGTGCGAAGTGTCTCTTTGTCTATCTCCTTATTCCTGTCTGTCATCTTAAGAAAGAAATCACTCCCCACCTTGATTACATTCAGGGGCTGATTTAATTCATGGGCAATACCCGAAGCCATGATGCCAAGGGTCGACATCTTGCTGGCCTGGATCAACTGAGCCTCTGTCTCCAGATGTTCCGTGATATCATGTGTTGTGATAATCAGAGCTGTGCTGTCCATATACTCAGTGGAACAGAGATGGACGTTCACATATAAAAGACCTCCGTTTTTTTTGCGATGTGGTCTTTTCGAATACACTAGCTTCTCTTTTGCTTTGATCGATGCAAACCCGGCGCCCATATCCTCATCTGCCTGGTCCGAAAGATCAAAAAACGACATTTGCAGCAGTTCGTCCTTTGAGTAACCGTAACAATTTTGAGCAGCTTCATTTGCATCCAATATTTCAAAGGTCCTGCTGTCTGCAATAAAGATGGGATCGGAATCAGCGTTAAAGAGATTTTGGCACAGTATCTTAGAAATTCTCAGTTCTGCCTCGGCCCGATTGAGTCTGTAAAGGATGTTTTCAAACGAAACTGTCATTTCCAATTCTCAATATTTATTTCCACTGCCCTGACTGAAGGATGTTATACTTCTTCAGCTTTGCATAGAGAGTGCTCCTGCTGATATTCAGATGTTTTGCAACCTGCAATTTGTTCCACTTGTGTTCCTCGAGCGTTCTGGCAAGAAATCTTTTTTCATTTTCTTCGAAAGAGATTATCTTTTTCCCCTTGTCCGGACCAAATCGTATACCAAGAGGCAGACTCTTTTCTCCAATTATGTCATCCTTGGCAAGAATAAAGGCGTGCTCGAGAACATTTTCCAGTTCCCGCACATTTCCAGGCCAGTTGTAACCCATCAATACCCTCATGGCCTTGGACGACATATTCTTTACACTCTTATTCCCTTTAGAGTTCAACCGCTTCAAGAAATATTCAACCAACAGGGAAATATCGCCTCTTTTCGCCCTGAGAGGGGGCATATTGACGGGAATAACATTCAGACGGTAGTACAAATCCTCCCGAAAACTCCCTTTTTCCACCTGTTTTTTCAAATCCTTGTTGGTTGCCGCTATCACTCGTACATCTACCTCAACAATATCTGTTCCCCCCAGCCTTTCGAGCTTCCTGAATTGAAGGAACCGAAGGAGCTTGACCTGCAATACCAATGACAGTTCTGCGATCTCATCCAAAAAAAGGGTCCCCCTGTGGGCCAGCTCAAACCGACCGATCCTCCGATCCCCGGCCCCGGTAAACGCGCCTTTCTCATATCCAAAAAGTTCGCTCTCAAATAGCGTCTCCGGAAAAGCAGAGCAATTCACAACAACAAAGGAATTTTCCTTTCGGAGGCTGTGACAATGAATAGCCCTTGCCACAAGCTCTTTTCCGGATCCGCTCTCTCCCTGAATCAATACCGTAGCATCGGTAGGGGCTATGTCTGAAATCAAGTCATAGACCTGCCGCATTTTGTGGTCTTTTCCGATAATTCCACTAAAACCTGAAAACGTCTTGACCCTATTTTCTAATTCTCTTGCCCTCTCATCACTTAGGGCGGTCTTTCGTATGACGCCCGCAACCTGTGTAAGCATCAGATAAAAAAAACGCATATCTTCACTGGAAAAAGCATTGTGTGCAAAAGCAAGCAAAATCACCGCGCCCACGGGTTCATCTCCCCTAACCATCGGAACAATGCACTGAGACTTGCAATCCTCAAGGCCGTTCAGACA